>JBGCDY010000843.1:0-5218 GCA_045105835.1 Chitinophagales bacterium | reverse complement strand
GTTGGTAAACTCCCTCCGCAGGAATAAACATAAATGCAAATGCAGTGGTGTCCTCCCCTATCCGCACATATTTTGAAGTCTCATCAATTCGCCGTTTTACATCATTCCGAAAAACTTTTTCAAGCTTCGCTTTCGTCTCTTTATCATCGGTCTGAATCATCTTATTGTAGCGTGCCAAAGAAAATTTCGCATCAATGGGGATAATCGTATCCTTAAAGAAAATAGCCGCATCCACAATTTCACCATTTTTGAAGCGGTATTGCATCTTGTACTGCTTTGGCGACAAAGTATTTGCAAGCAAAGTTTCCAAAAAATATTCTCCCAGAATACCCCTTTGTTTGGGATGCTGCAATATACGTTCCAAGCTCTTTATTTGCTCTGCAAAAGACAAAACTTGCTTGTTAGTCCCTTCCAATTCTGAAATTTTGTTGGTGATGTCTTGGATGAGTTTGGCAGAGGTATTGTGCTGTTGTTGAAGGTTTTGAGTATTGTGTTGTTGGTGCGTACTAATTTGTTGTATCACCTGATCCAATCGCTGCTGCATTTCCTGCCTACCTTGTGTTCCTGTTTGACTCATTTCCTTTTTGAGGTCTTGGAGTAGGGTCAGCATCAGATGCATTGAAGCACTGTCTTTGGGCTGTTTGTTGGTGACTTGAAAATAAATCAACCATATCAATGCCACCAAAATAAGCGTACCAAATATTGCGATGTATTGTTCCATTTATGTTTTGTAATGGCTAAAAAATTGGACTTTGGATGAAAAGATGAAAGACAAGAGATTTAATTCATTAGCTCACTCTAATTCGTCCATCTTCGTCAAAAGCCACTCTTGATTGGTAATATACTTCAATTCTTGGAGTTCTTGACGTATGTCTTGCACATTTGCATCAGGATCAAAACGTGCTTTGGCAAGCTTGTTCAACAATCTGATAAAGTTGTGGTAAGGTTTTTGGAAATGTTCCGCAATATTGGTGTCTCTGTGTAGGTAAATCCGAAAAGCATGGGTCAAAGCAAACAAGGCTTCATCTTCTTCCAATTCATAGTAGGTCTTGGCGAGCAAGGTTTTGTGATCGGCATAATTGAAGGCATCCTTAAACTCAAAGCCAAGCAAATATTTGAGGGTTTCTTTGTAGTTCTTTTTATAAAAATTCAGCTCAGCAAGACTGTAATTGACCCAGTTTTCTCGATGCAAAGGAACAAGTAAAGGACTGTATTTTTCGATAAACATTTCTGCCCACTCCAGTTCGCCCAGTCGAAGACCTGCAATAAGGGCATTCCGAAAATTGAGGTGATTATTGATAAATCCATTCTCTATCAAGATATCTTGCTCAAACATGAGCTTGTAGAGTTCATAAATGTCTCTTATGTATCGACCTTCTCCTCCCTTTAATTTTTTATTCAAATAATTGAAAACAGCAGTATAAATCTGCCTAATTTCCTTTACGGGAAGTGCATCTCTATGACTTGCCAACAATTCCTTCAAATCTATATAATAAGAATCCTCTTCTTCCTTCAACAACAACAACAAACGGTAATAAAAATGAATCGATGGAATTTGCTCAAAGAAAGATTCGTCTAAAAGAGAACTGCTTTCTAAATAATCCAAAATCTGATTTGCAAACTCCATATTAGGTTGCACCGTAATCACATTTCGGCTATTGAGCATCACACAATAATAGCGCAGTTTTAGAGTCAGAAAATAATAGTCCAAATTAATGTCTGCCTCTTCCATACTTGTATCAATCAAGCGGTTGTTCCGCTTGATGCTGTGGTCGAATGCGATGTCTTCGATGCGATACTTAGTGTAGTAATACTTTGTAGTCCTTTCAATTGGACTCAGTTTTTGTTTTTTAAACTCTTCGTATTTTTGTGTAAACTGTTTATCCATGTACCTTTTATCTAAGGCAGCCAGCAAGGATATATTATGAAAATCTTTGTCTACATCAAACTCCAATTGCACAAGGTAAGCCTCCAATAATTTAAACAATTGCGACATAATGTTCCGAAGCTTTTGGACATTGAATTTTTGCCTTGCACCAAAAACTGCCTTGTAAGCATTTTCTTTCGTAAAACGAGAATTGTCAAAACCAGGATGATACTTACGTAAAAACTTCAATAACTCAATTACCTTATCATTTTTATTGAAGAAAGGGGAATTTACATACTCATCAAAACGCTTGATTTCTTTATCATTTAATCCTTGAATAACTTCTACAAGTTTTGTTTTTTGCATATAGAGTTTTTGTGTGTTTTAGGTTTTCGGAGGCTAACAGTATTTGTGTGTTTTAGGCATTTGGAATAAAACAAAACGGCCAAATATCGAAACACAAACACATCAATAGATAGAAACGTTCCTCATCACATCCCAAAGTTAGCATAAACTATGAAAACTAACAAGAAGTTATTGCTTTCTAAAAATCGCACAAAATCCAGGTCTTTTTCAGGCTTTTTTGAAGTGTTTTTTGGTATAAATTCTGTATATTTTCCTTATGCCCTCCACAATCACAAATAATTAACAATCAATATTTTACAACAAAATTAATTTGTTTTTTTTCCCATTTTTTACCACAAAAAATGTTATTATTCTCAATTCTTGTACTTTCAAAATCTACAATCCGATAGTATATTTGTGTTGTAATTAAACAGAAAGTAATTGTAGCAATATTGCAAAAATTTAAAAGGTGTGTATGTTAAAAAATCTGTAAGATTGTAGAAAACCATTAGAGGGAGCAAAGCGGCAAGAAAGTAATAGATGTGGAGTCAAATAACTTAATCAATCCTTTTTGCTTCCTTAATTTTTTTTTCAGAAAGTAAACTGTCCGATGTCGAAAGATAGCGGACTTAGTTGTTTTATCTCGACCCTAAATGTTAATTTCTTACAAAAAATATCGGAAAGTAAGCGAAACTTCTTAACTTTATATTTCGAATACAGGTATAAGCCCCTATTTTTTACTCTCAAATGCCACAAAAAAAACATCATTATGCGATTTTTAAAGCTATCACATATAATTGTATTACTCACCTTTATTTTACCGCTCACTGTTATAGCTCAAACTTCCAATGATTATTATGCAAATGAATGGATAAATCATGACCAATCTTATTACAAAATCAAAGTAGGAGACAATGCATTGTACCGCATTTCTTTTGACGCACTTCAAAAAACAAACCTTCCTTTAACTCCTGATGGCTTCCAATTGTACCGCAATGGACAACAGGTTCCAATTCATATCAGCAACAATGACAACCTCCTCGAAGGAGATTACATAGAATTTTATGGACAAAAAAACGATGGAGATTTTGATGCCCGCCTTTACCAAGAAGAAAATGGGCAGTTGAACCCCTACAAAAGTCTCTTCAACGATACCTCAATTTATTTCCTTACTTGGTCAAACGAAACAGAAAACAGCAGAATTCAAAATATTGAAAACGATGTATCGGCTTTTAATGTAGCTAACAAGGAAACACACTTCATGCATGAAGTCTTGTTGATGCCTGACAAAAAGAACCAATCCGTGAGTCGTTTTAGTAGAGGTAAGCCCAGTATGTTGGCTTATAGAAATACCCGTGCGCAATCAACAGAAGACGTAATCTTGTCGCTCTACAATTATGCGGATTTTGAAACGGGTGAAGGTCTTGTGGATTCTATTATTGACAACAGTTTTAGAAAATACGGTTTTTTGACCCCTGCCCTATTCAATGACAGCAATGCTCCAATGGCAGAACTGGAAATCAAAATAGTAGGTAGAAACAATGACGAAGACATCAGTCCTGATCACCACCTTCGAGTGAACATCAACAATGTGACTCACTTGGATGAAGCTTTTGACGGATTCGAAACCCCTGACTATACCTTCCCCATTCCTACAAGCGATATTGACGATAAAATCACTCAGGTTGTGGTAGAATCTGTGGGCGACTTATTGAAGTCTCCTGAAGATGACTGGCAATCCGTTGCTTATTTGAAGCTCCGTTATCCACGAACTTTTGACTTCAAGCCTTATGTCGAAAATGACTTTGTCAACTCCAACCAATTCAAATTTGAACTGACACACAACAATGTTGCCTATATAGAAATTGAAGGATTTAGTGGTGGTGGTAGCCCTATATTATACGATATCACCAATAATTTGCGATTGATTCCAAGTGTTAAAAATGGCAAATACCGCATTGCATTGCCTGCGGGAACAGACATTAACCAAAATAGAACATTGTTAATTAGTGCCACAGAAACGGTGTTTAACGACCTGAATGGACGAGATGCCATCATTGAAATATTGGATGATATTGCAGAGGTTCAATTCACTGACTTCAAAGCATTGAGCAATCAAGGAGGCTATATTTTGGTCTATCACCCTCAATTGATATTTCCTGCATTAGACCCTATTTATGGCTACGCAGGTTATAGAAGATCTGAAGAAGGAGGTGCTCACAAAGTCGTTACCGTATCTATTGAAGAACTATACGACCAATTTGCTTATGGTATCAAAACACACCCCTTGAGCATTCGTAACTTCACAAACTACGCTGTTGATACTTGGAGCATCAACCCAGAATACATGTTGTTGGTCGGAAAATCAATCGACTACCGAGACATTGCTTTGGATCCAGTCAACAATTACCAAGAATGCCTGATTCCTTCTTATGGTTCTCCCCCATCTGACAACATGCTGACTTCAAGGGATGCCAACAATTACCTACCACAACTGAAAGTTGGGCGTATTCCTGCTCGAACAAGTGCGGAGACCTACAATTATATGAACAAGGTCATTGCACATGAGGAACAACAAAGAAATCCTTCCTGTACCAAACAAGAAAGATTGTGGATGAAACGGGTATTGCACCCATTCCAAGCCTCCAATGACGTAGAACAGGTTTATGTTGAGAATAAAATCATGAATCCTTTGAAACAAAAAATTGAGAATAGCTCTTATGGTGCACATTCTCAACGTTTTGCTCAAATAGGGGTAGAAGATGTAGCCAATGTATCGAATGAATACAACAACATGGTCGAACAAGGTGCAGCATTGGTCACTTATTGGGGTCATTTAGATGCCAATTGGTGGTGGCAATTTGACACATGGAAACCCTCAGAATACGACAGTACGGGTAGGTTCCCATTCTTTGCGCCAATATGCGATCATACAGGACAAATACACAAACGTTTGACGGGAAGTAGTGACAAGTCACAAGCAGAGGAATATGTGCTCGAAAGAAG
>JBGCDY010000842.1:0-4395 GCA_045105835.1 Chitinophagales bacterium | reverse complement strand
CTTGTTTTTACTTTTTTTCTACACCGATATTTTGGGTATAGAGGCTGCAATGGCAGGCAGTATTTTTTTGGTTGCTACGATCTGGGATGCGATTACAGACCCTCTGATGGGCTACTTTGCAGGCAAAACCCAAAGTTCTTGGGGGCGTTATCGCCCTTATTTACTCCTTGCACCGATTCCCTTGGGGCTTTCTTATGTGTTCATGTTTTATCAAGTCAGTTACACAGGTACTGCCCTTATTTTGTGGGCGGCTAGTTTGCAAATCCTCTTCCGCACTTTCTTTACGCTTGGCAACATTCCCTACTCTTCGCTTTCTTCCGAAATGACTTTTGATTCCCAAGAACGCAGCAAATTGGCTGCTTATCGGATGTTTTTGGGCTATGCAGGAGCCATGACAGTTTCGGTTTTTACAGGAACGCTGATGGCTTCAATGAACTGGCTTCCAAACGAAAATGGTTATTTTTATGTGGGTATTGTCTTTGCAGTATTGGCGGCAGTTTTGCTCATTGTTTGTTTTCAAAACACTTTTGAACTTCCACAAAAAATGACTTCAAAGAACGTTTCGCCAAAAGCGGCTTTGCGAATGCTAAAACAGAATACTCCATTTTGGCAAATATGTGCTTTTATTATGTTGGGCATGGCTGGCGTGGTTATTTTCTACCAATCGCTTGCCTATTACTTCAAATACAATCTTCAAAATGAAGCGGCTTTGGGACAGGGCATGCTCTATTTGTTTACTTGTTTGATGCTTTCTCTTCCGTTTTGGTTGCAATTGAGTGGTAAAATGGGCAAGCGAAATACCTTAATGATGGGCTGTTTGGTTATCATTTCTGGGAGTATTTCTTTCTATTTCAATTCTTTGGCACAAAAAGAAATATACTGGACTTATTTTCATATGAGTATTATTGGAGTAGGTATAGGCTGTGCAGCTTTTTCGTTTTGGGCAATGCTTCCCGATACGGTTGAATATGGTGAATGGAAAAGTGGGATTCGTGCCGAAGCCATTTTGTTTGGTTTGGGTTTGTTCTTTTTGAAGTTGTCATTGGGTTTGGGTTCTTTTATTTTGGGAATTTTATTAGACTCTATAGGCTACCTCCCAAATGTTGACCAATCCGTTGAAGCACTTTTGGGGATTCACACCCTTACGACTTTGGGTATTGCAGTGAGTGGAATCGGGATTGTACTGGTGATGTGGTTTTACCCTTTGACGAGTGAGCTTCATGGACGGATATTGGAGGAATTGGATAACTGAGATTTTTTAGATGGTGAGGTGTAATGTCGAGTAATCGGCATAGGCTCTTTTCGTTTCACGCCAAGATTACATACTGGTTTCTTGGAGCAAGCTATCAAAGACTTAAATTAAGTGATAAGACAGAAATGGGGTGTGGGAAGTGAGGCTTTAAATCCCTTATTTTCAAAAGATTAACAACCTTACTGATTGAAGTTAATTTTATCCTACTGCTTACTTTTGAAACATGATATTTAGAAACCCATTGACCGTCCAATGATTTCTTTCATAATTTCATTCGTGCCGCCATAAATACGTTGTACTCGTCCATTGGTATAGGCTCTGGCTACTTCATATTCTTTCATATAGCCATATCCACCATGCAATTGTAAACATTCGTCCACTACTTTGCCTTGCAAGTCGGATACCCAATATTTTGCCATAGCGGCTTCTTCGGCAGTCAATTTTCCAGCAATTAACTTTTGAATACATTGGTCAACAAAAGTGCGGGCAATGGTCGTTTCGGTTTTCATCTCTGCCAATTTGAAGCGAGTATTCTGAAACTTTCCGATAGGGCGACCAAAAGCAGTTCGGTCTTTGCAGTATTGTACGGTGGTCTCCAATATTTTTTCTGCCCCTGCACAAGACGCAATCGCAATCGACAAGCGTTCTTGTGCTAAATTGTGCATCAAATAATAGAAGCCTTTTCCTTCATACCCAAGCAGATTTTCCACAGGCACTTTCACATTGTCAAAAAACAATTCGGCGGTGTCCTGTGCAGACATCCCAATTTTTTCTAAGTTTTCTCCCCTTGAAAAACCTTCCATGCCTCTTTCGACAACCAATAGGCTGATACCTTTGTGTACTTGTGTAGGGTCTGTTTTTGCTACTACAATGATTAAATCACTTAAAATTCCGTTGGTAATAAACGTCTTGGCACCATTCAAAACATAGTGGTCGCCTTTTTTAATAGCAGTTGTTCGCACACCACCTAAGTCACTACCCGTACCAGGCTCGGTCATCGCAATGGCAGAAATTATTTCTCCCTTTACAAGTCCAGGCATCCATCGCTTCTTCTGTTCTTCATTGAAGTAAGTCGTGAAGTAGGGAGCCATTACATCATTGTGCAATACAAAACCAGGTCCATGTGCGTCAGCTCGAACCATTTCTTCGGTAATGATGGCATTGTAACGAAAATCTTTTAGGTCTAAACCACCATATTCTTCGGGCAAGTCCATACATAAAAACCCGTTTTCGCCTGCTTTGAGCCAAATATCTCTGGGCACGACTCCATCTTTTTCCCATTGTCTGTGATAAGGACTAATCTCTTTTTCAATAAAAGTTCGAAAGGCCTCTTGAAATAAGAGATGCTCTTCTTCTAATAAATGTTTTTGCATTCGTCTTTTTTGTTTTTGAATTCTTTGAAAATTATTGAAGCGTCC
This sequence comes from Chitinophagales bacterium, assembly GCA_045105835.1. GTDB lineage: Bacteria > Bacteroidota > Bacteroidia > Chitinophagales > UBA2359 > JAUHXA01. The sequence continues at coordinate 1,725 of JBGCDY010000842.1, read as the reverse complement.
ATTTAGGTTTTCGCTTTTCTGCAAAAGCCCTTGAGCCTTCCCAAAAATCATTGCTGTTCAGCAAATTGTCAAAAATAGTGTGTGGTGCAGTGACCGCATCTTCTTCACTTGCATGGCTGGCTGTTTCATGGAACAACTGCAAGGTGCTTTGAATAGCCATTGGAGAAGCTTGAGTGATGTAGTAAGCCAGTTTTTCAGCTTTTTCCATCAACTCTTCGGCAGGCACAGCATAATTGATGAGCCCCAATTCCAATGCTTTTTGACAATTGATAGGCTGACCTGTTAACATCATTTCCATCGCCGCTTTTTTGCCGATTTGACGAGGCAATCTTTGCACACCACCTGCCCCTGCAAACAATCCTACTTTTACTTCGGGCAAACCAAATAAAGCATGGTCAGCAGCCACAATAATATCACAAGCCATCGCTATTTCCAAACCGCCCCCCAATGCCAAACCATTGACGGCTGCAATGATAGGTTTTAAGCGTTTGGTGCGGCTGGTCAATCCTGCAAAACCCATCTCAGGAATGTACATTGGATTACCCGATGCCATGTATTTGAGGTCGTTGCCTGCCGAAAAAGACTGTTCTCCTGCGCCTGTCAAAATAGCCACTCGGAGGTTTTCGTCTTTTTCAAAAGCATTAAAAACGCCTCCCAACTCTTCGTTGGCAGCAGGATGCAAAGCATTGCGAACTTCGGGGCGATTAATCGTCACTTTCAAAACCCAACCTTCTCGTTCAACCGTACAGAAATGATACTTTTCTTGAAAGGTGTCAATAACTTTGGGGCGGTATTTTTCCAAATATTCCTTTTGAAAAGCAAAGCGGTTCCCTTTTGGGTCAGCTTCTACATAAATCGTCGAACCCATCAAATCTTGCTTGGATAAGGCCTGTACCGTTTTGGTATCTGCCATTGGCGTAGTTGCATAAAAACGTTGATTCGTTTCTTTTAGGCGACCAATGATAATTGCTTTTATAGGAAATCCTTTGAAGTAGTGAATGGTGTAGGTTTCTAAAATCGCTTCGCCTTCTGGATTGCGGTCAATTTCTATTTTAGGGGTTTCATCTACTTTGTTTTGAAAAGGTGTGCTATCCTGTGTTTGCCATTCACCTTCAATGGCTTGAGTGGAATAAATGCCCGTAGCATGTTTGGACATCCAGCCACCATTGGCATAAATCAAACCAAAACTACCTTTGTCTTTTCGTAGATTTTCGACCAAAGAAGCGATGGCATGCATCGAATAATTGTTACCTGGCCCACCGAAAAAAGGCAAACCGCCCGTTTGAGTCATCGGTCGAGAATCCTTGTCTTTGATGCCTAAAATGCGTTTCCCTTCACTCACCACAATCGGAAAACAACTGTACATATCAATGTGCTGAATAGCACTGATTTTTTTACCTGCATTTTCCAATGCTCCCAGCAATGCTTGTTCCATTCCTACAGACTGCCCAAGCGAAGCACGTTCCAATAAAACCCGTTCTTTCGTATTTGCATATCCATGCAAAAAGACCCATTTGCTTTGGTCAATCCCCAATTCTTTGGCTTTACCAACGGTAGTCATTAATATTGCAGCGCCTTGATTGACCCTATCCTTGGCAATCAGTTTTTTGGTATAAGGTGTGAGGATTAAGGGATTTCGTTTGGAAGGTGTGATGAGCGTTTCGGCATCGTATTCCGTTTGGTCAACGGCATATGGGTTTTTAGCAGCAACTTTGGACAACTCAC
>JBGCDY010000841.1:0-19136 GCA_045105835.1 Chitinophagales bacterium | reverse complement strand
AATACTACTAGAGGGTCGTTACCTGCACGTACAGAAGATGCACCACGGATACGAATATCCACACCTGCACCTGGTTCTCCACTAGAAGTAGTCACCTGAACACCCGCAGCACGGCCTTGAATCAATTGTTCTGGAGAAGTATTTACCCCTCTATTGAAGTCGTCGCTAGAAATAGCCAATACTGATCCAGTAGCATCTTCTTTTTTAATGGTACCATAGCCAATTACAACTACTTCAGACAAATCTTGTCCTGCAGAAAGCTTAACATCCATTACATTTGATGCTCCAACTGTTCTTTCTTCAGATCCGTAGCCTACAAAAGAATATACCAAGACATCTCCTTCGCTTGCTTTGATAGTATATTTACCATCAAAATCTGTTGTAGTACCAGCCGTAGTACCTTTCACAACCACATTCGCAGTTGGGAGGGTTTCCCCCGTATTACTATCTGTAATTGTTCCTGTAATGGTTTTTTCCTGTGCGAAAGCAACAGTAGTAACCATTAACAAACTAAGCATCAAAAACTGCTTAGTAAAATCGTAAAGTTTTTTCATCATCATGTTAATTTATTGGTTTTGAATAAAAAAGCGTTAGTTATATTTGTAGTTTATTTTACGAAAATAGGATATTTTTAATTTTTATTGAATGATTCTAAAATATAATTCCCCCACTCTTATAGCCTCTTAAGAACTTCTTATTAATCTTTTTGTAAATTCATTATATTCTCTTTTGATTAATTTAATGGTAGTATATCCAATAATAATGCTTCAAAAGGTTTGAATACGAAGAATTAATCAACAAACAAAAACCCTTAGCTAATAAGGTTGCTTAAGTACTTTTATTGATAAACATCAATAAAAGTAATCATCATTCCAACTATGCATAATGCATTAACTCTCAATTTATAAATAAATCAAGGCTAGTTAGGATAAAATAAGTATTGTTTAAAGAGGATTTTCTAGGAAAGAGAGTATCTTGACTATAAGATGTACTCAATCTATGGTAAGTAAAAATAGAATTATTTTCCTTCTTTTAGAAGCCTACAGCTTTATTTCTTCGTGTTCGCTGTCAAAGAAGTGATACTCTGTGAGGAAGTAGTTGTCGTTCGCTGCAATTTTGACCCATTTTTTGTGTTGCCAAAACCAGTTCATTTGCTTTGAACGCCAGCCTTTTGTGAGATAGGCTTCAACGAATGGATGCACTGATAATTGTAAATCATCATAGTCCATTTCATTTAATAAATAACTTAAATTATTGGAGATTTCGTCTATTAATAAGACTGTTGCTTTGACTTTTCCTGAACCATCACAGGTAGGACATACCTCTGCAGTAGAAATATTGATTTCAGGACGGGTTCTTTGGCGGGTAATTTGCATCAAGCCAAACTTGCTTAATGGAAGTATGGTATGGCGTGCTCTATCCAATTCCATTGCTTCTTTCATACGCCTATAGACCATTTTTTTATGGTCGGGGTCTTTGATGTCAATAAAATCAATGATAATGATGCCTCCCAAATCTCTTAATCGGAGTTGTCGGGAAATTTCATTAACAGCTTCTAAGTTAACTGTCAATGCTTGATTCTCTTGACTTTGATGGGTGCTTACTTTGTGTCCACTGTTTACGTCGACAACGTGTAAGGCTTCGGTATGTTCGATGACCAAGTGTGCACCACTTGCCATATTTACTGTTTTACCAAAAGCAGCTTTTATTTGCTTGGTAATTTTATAGTAGTCAAAAAGAGGTGCTTTGCCTTTGTACAAAGACACAATTTTTGCAGATTCAGGTGCTATGCTTGACACATAGGTTTTGTAGTCCTCCATTAAATTTGCGTCATTTACAATGATGTTTGTAAATGACGCATTTAATAGGTCTCGTAAGATACTAGAAGGTTTGCTAAGTTCACTCAATATTTTTTGAGAGCCTTTAGCAGTATTCAGTTCTGTTAAGATTTTTTGCCATTTTGCCAGAAGATTGTTCAAATCTTCGTGCAAATCTGCCACTTTTTTGCCTTCGGCAGCCGTTCGTACAATCACTCCGAAATTCTTAGGTCTGATGTTTTCCATCAAATTACTAAGGCGATCTCGTTCTTCTGATTGCTTAATTTTCCTTGAAACGGCAACCGCTTGACTGAAAGGAGCCAATACGATAAAACGTCCAGCAAGTGTCACTTCACAACTCAGGCGAGGGCCTTTTGAAGCAATAGGTTCTTTTAAGACTTGAACCAATAGCATGTCTCGCTTCTCTAAAACGTCCGTAACCTTACCCGTTTTGACAATATCAGGTTCTAACTCAAAATTGTCTAATGGGTATTTTTTGCGTTTACCAGATAAACTCTCATCAATACATTTTTTCAATGATCGAATTTGAGGACCGAGGTCTGTGTAATGTAAAAAAGCATCTTTCCCGTATCCTATATCAACGAAGGCAGCATTCAGTCCTTGAACTACTTTTCGGACTTTGCCTACGAAAATATCACCGACTGCGAATCGGCTATTGGATTGTTCTTGATGCAACTCTACAAGTACTTTATCTTCTAATAAAGCGATATGAACACCTTCAGCAGTGGATTTGACAATTAAATCTCTATTCAAAACAGATTATTTCTTCTTCTTGTGTCTATTCTTTCTAAGTCGTTTCTTACGCTTGTGTGTTGCTATCTTATGTCTTTTTCGTTTCTTTCCGCAAGGCATATGTATCTAATTTAAAATTAAGAATTTATGAGATCTTCAATGTATTTATCTAATTGGTCTGCAAAGGTAGGATTTTTCACCCATTTTTTACAGTCTTTGTATGCTTCAATTGCTTTTTCCTTTTGTCCAAGTCCAATATAAGCTTCTGCAAGGTAATAATATGCTTGTGCATTGCTCGGGTTTTTGCTTATAACTATTTGTAATCGAGCGACTGCTTTATCATATTGTGCCGAAACAATTGCCATTTGACCCAACAATAAATTTGCTTTTATATTTGTTGAATCTTTGATGGTAATGTCTCGAAGCATAAACACACCTTTCATTACCTGTTGTCCTTGGTTTCCATAACCATCAATATAGGTTGCTGCCAGCTCTATTTGATAATCCAAGTTGCTTGTATCAAATGCAGATGCATTATTATAGGCATCAAGGGTGCTTTCTGTCAGATAAGCTCTCATACTCGAATCACCTGAGACTCTGAATGCAAAAGCCAACTTCTCTCCTGCTTCTTTCCACCGTGACTCTACTGAATCTAATTTTGCAGCTTGTTGGAAATAGTAAGATGCCAATTCTATATACTGAGCTTTTTCCCAAACTTTAGCCAGTTCTTTATAAACAGATGCTTTGGATACATTAGAGGAGTCCTTGTAAGCCTCCATTTTAGTCTCCAATAAAACAATACTGTCTTGCTGGACTGAATCTATTTTTTTCTTGAGGTTATTCGCCAGTTTTTCAAAATTTATTTGAACCAACATCTCGTCTTGTTGGAGTGTATCTGCAACAACGGCATCTGTACCTTCGATAGCAGAAGATTTTCGACTGCCTCCAAAGTACAATAAAAGGATGAGTGATATGCCCATTCCTACTAATAATAGTTGCTTTTTATCCACTATGATGTATCTGTTTTTTAAAATTCAGGGCGCAAAGATAATAATAAGGAGCGAACGAAGCTTATTTTTTTGTGTTGTTCTCAAAAACAAAGAGGTTGAACAATATAAATTGTTCAACCTCTTCTTATCGTAAAAGACAAGTAGTCTTAGTCGTCAGACTGGCTATTTAATGTTTCGCTGTTTTTAACGTTTTCCACAAAAATCTTAGCCGGCTTGAATGCTGGAATGTGATGTTCTGGAATCTCAATAGCGATGTTCTTCTTGATGTTTCTACCAATCTTACGTGCTCTTTTCTTAGTAATAAAAGAACCAAATCCGCGGATGTAAACATTTTCACCCCCTGTTAATGATTCTTTTACTTCTTTGAAGAAAGCTTCTAAAGATACCAAAACATCTACTTTAGGTACACCTGTCTTTTCTGCAATGCGTGCGATTAAATCTGCCTTTCTCATAGTAAAAATCTGTTAGTAATTAATAAAAAATAAAACTAGTACTAAAATATTATGAATCTAAACTTATACTCAAATTTATAAAAATATTATATATTTTTATATTAAATAGGTTTTATCTTTTTAAAAGGCTACATTTTTGCGAGAAAAATTTCACCTTTTTCACTTTTCTAAAAAAAAGAATGCAGATAAAAGCTACACAATGTTCTATAAAACTCTTGTTTTATAGGAACTTAATACAAAGATAGGTAATTTTTTTTTCTTTAACATATATTCTTGTCAAAAAAAACAAAATTCCTCCTTATTAATACGCAAGGTTTGAGGGCTTTACTCTATTAATTACCTCAGATAGGAAGATTCTTAAAAAATGGTGTAGTTAATATGAATAGAGGTAACACAATCAATTTAAATAAAATTAGTATAATTATTTTTTCAAATAAATAGCATATCTAAAAAAAATCCAATCAAAGTTACAACATCAATATTATTAATCCTAATTAAATTTAATTTTTAATATCCCATTATTGGAATTATCAATTTTACCCTCGTTCCACTAGCATTTCCTTTTTCATCGGTCAGATCTATCATCTTAATATCAATTTTCCTTCGGCTGATTTTATTTAGTATGGATAAACGCTTTCTTGGATTCGTAGTACCTACTCGGGACTTGGCAATACTTCTATTTTGAAGTTCAGCAGCTTTGGAACGTCCTATTCCATTGTCCTCTATTTGACAAATTAGAATTTCTTCGGTTTGTGAAAACGTTATTTTCAAATGACAGCTTCCTTCTTTTTTTTGTAATAAGCCATGAATGATAGAATTTTCTATGTATGGTTGAATAAGCATTGGAGGAATCAAAATTTCATCTATTTCGATTTCGGGAGCTACTTCTACCTCATATTCAAATTTATCCTTGAAGCGCATTGACTCTATATTTAGATACAAAGAAATGTATTCTATTTCGTCTTCTAAAGAAATACTTGTTTTTTTGGAGTTTTCGAGAACTTTTCGGATGAGTTCCGAAAAAATGGAGAGGTACAGATTTGCTGACTTTTTATCGTTCTCTGTTATGAAATATTGAATAGAATTCAATGAGTTAAATATAAAATGAGGGTTCATCTGTGAACGCAAAGCCATTTGTTCTGATTCCCCAAGCTTTCGTTGAAGGTCACTTCGCTCTTTGAAATACTTGATTATGAAGTAGCTAATACTAACTAATAAACTCAATATCAGTATTATCATCAATGTTTTGTACCAAGTCTGCTGAGTATAATGCCTTGCAATGTAAAGTTGAATTTGAGCAGGCTCAACACTCCTATTTCCATCTTTGTCAATGGCATAGATACTAAAGATATAGCGTCCTGGAGACAAAGTAGGGTATTGTATTACATTTTGGTCGGTGAGTACCCACTTCGTATCTACACCAAGCATTTTGTATTGGTATTGAAGCTTCCCTTTGGATTTGAAGGAGATTCCATCGTAAGCAATTTTAATATTGTTTTGGTTAAATTCCAAGCCATAGTGCTTTTGAAGCACTGTATCTTGGTACCAAACCTGCATTTGCCGAATATGTATCAATGGCGAAGTATTGGTAACACTTCTTTTTTTATAAAAAAAACTAACCCCTGAACTTGTTGCTGTCCAAACCGTATCGTTTTCCACCCAAACGTCGTGTACGTGATTGGACACAAGTCCCTCTAAAGTAGAGTATTTTTGTATGAAGAGTTTTGATGTTTTGTTATTAAAGCTCACCTGATTCAAACCATCATTGGTACAAATCCATGCGTCATTGGTTTTATCCACAAAAATTTTGTGACATATGTCACTGTTTAATCCATATTTTTCCTGCAACTGCAACAATATAGTAGGCTTATTTGGATTTTCGATATCTATCAACAGCACACCTTTACCGTCTGTACCTATCCAAAGTTGGTTGTCTGAATTGATTGCCAAACTGCTGATGTTCTCTTGAAGCAATGAATCTTGTAGGTAATGCAAACTATCTTTGGAATAACAATATAAACCTTGCGTGTTTCCTATCCAAATATTCCCATTCAAATCTTCACAAACACTGCTCACCTGTTGCAATGGTAAAGTCTCAACTGCTGCCCCTTCTTGTGTATCAAACTTAATGGGGTCTTGATACCTTGCAGCCCATATAAAACGATTGGCTTTCGTGGAGATGACTCCTTTTGTAGGTATTAAATTGACGACGAATAAATCTGTGTTTTTGGTGAAGAAAAGCAAGCCTTCATCTGTTGCCAACCATTTTCGATTGCCCTGCAATAAAATATCGTTTACCCGATTGTAGGCATTCAAAGAATAACTGATGTTGTAATTTTCTTTTACCTGTCCATTGGCTGCGATTTCGGTCAAAGTCCCCTTGCTGCTTCCAAACCAAAGGTGCCCATTTTCATCTTTGGCAATCGAATGAATATCATCAAAAGCCAACCCATCAGCTGTTGTATAGGTTTTGACATGCTTATTGGAGAGCATAAAAACTCCTTCATCCAAGGTTGTAAACCAATAGTTCCCTTCTCTATCTTTTAGGATAGAAGTAATGGTTTTTTGGGGTAAGTATTGTTCTACTTCAAGGCTGTCTGTTTTATAATTTAGACAATGGTAAACACCTCCACCCCATGTTCCTATCCAAACATTTTGGTCTGCTTCAATGAATTTACAACTAACTGAGTAATCTTTTTGATTGGGTAGAATGTCTTCTTCTATAGAGTCTCTTCGAGAGAGTAAGGAAGTTCTGTAGTCAATGATTAAATCTCCTGCTTTAAATATTTGGTCTCCAAAAATATTGGTTTCTTCTTCGATGATTTTATTTTCTTCAATGTGGCTCGTTTGACCATCCGCAGCCAACAACCATATTCGACCTATCAAGTCTTCTTTGATGTCAAGTATGTGGTTATTAGACAACCCATTGGAGGTATTGAAGGTTGTAAACTCCTTCCCATTGAAGCGGCTTGCCCCCATTGATGTGGCGAACCATATATAACCTTTTTCGTCTTGCAAAATACTGTACACCTCATTGCTCGGCAATCCATCTGCTACTTCATAGTGAAAATAGGATACCTTCTGCGCCCAACTGCTATTGCAGCAAAGCACCAAGCATACAAACATTGCAAAATGATGTATGATAGAAGTGAGATAGTCGGTACAAGTTGATGAATAATGATTTTGCAAACCCTTGATTCTATATCTTTTTTGTGAATCTACTATTATTTTTTTGGATTTTCAAAAAGAAGGATTGGTGAAAATTCAAACTCAAAAACTCTTTGATTTAGACTTGATTAAAATCTGAATCATTTTGAACGTTATGGATAAAGCAAATTAAAGTTTGCCTTGCTTTCCTTTATCCAGAACTGCAATAAGCCCTACTCCCATCAAAAGAAATACTGAAATGAGTACAAAAGCCAACCCAATACCCACACTATCTGCCAGTATTCCCAAAGACAGAGCTAATAAAGAAGTCAAAATTGTGCCCCAAAATGACTGAGCAGAAAAAACAGAGGTGAGGATTTCATTGGGTACTTGGTCTGCAATCGCTCCTGTGAGCAAGGGTTTTCGCAGATTCTCCAATACATAGATGACTACAAAAGCCAATAGTGACAATAGCCAATATTCAAAACGGTATAATAAACCACAACTTGCACCTGCAATCAATCCTACTACTAAAGTTAACCTTGAAAGGTTTTTCCATTTTAAGGTGGCTACTTTTGCAGCATTTTTGGAGGCATAGGAGGTCAATAGGAATATGAAAAAATAAATGACTCCAATGACAATCCCACTTTTTCGCTTTGTATCTATGTCCATCAACAAGGGAATCAACAGCGCAACATGAACCATTACGGGCTGAATATAATCCTTGACTGCCTTCAAAAATGAGGTATGCAGTGCAGCTGAGTGAATGAGTTGAAAAACCTTGGGCTCTCTGATGACTTCAATAAATGATTTGAAGGTGAACAGCAAACCTTTTGCTTTGGCTTGTTTCCTCTTCTTAGAACTGGAAGAAAAATTCAATTCATTGGGATAGGAATAAATATTGAGGAAGTTGAGTAAATAAGGCACTACCGAATACAAAAATATGCTTTGGTAATCTCCTGTGTACAACACCAAAATACCTGCAAATAGAGCCGATATAGCAGAACCTTTTTGAGACCAAGAACGGGTTTGACCATAATAAGCCACGTTTTGGTCTTGCCAATTATTGAGCTTCAAATAGTCCATAATCATCCCCTTGTGTGTTCCTGAGCGAAAAGCATCTCCAATTCCATACAGAATAATGGCGATCAGAAAGGTATAAAAATTATCAGAAAAGTAGAAAATGAAGAAAGAGATGATGTAGGATGCAAATGCTGCAATCAAGGAGTTTTTACGCCCATAGGAATCGGCAAGTATCCCAGAAGGTATTTCCGAGAAGTTGACAACCATTTCACGCACCGCATAAATAACTCCAATTTGGGTGTAGGAAATGCCGTTTTCTAAAAAAAATAGCAGTAGAAATGCATCAAAAAATCGTAGGTTTTTCAGAAAACCGTAGGCACAAAATTTGACGTATTGACCATTTTTTGCAAAAGTATTCACTATTCTATCGCTTGAGTGAGAGTAAAGAAATGATGGGTAAAATCAAGTGTAAACAAAAAACGAATGCTCAATAATCATGGTTTTAAAAACACATGCTTATTGAGCATTACTTTATTTAAAGAATCTTGTAATGAACTGATAATTAGTTCACACCCAATTTCTGTTTCAATTTGGCAGCATCTTTAATATCCGCAACAGTGTAAGTATTTCCTGTCCAGACTTTGCCTGTCAAATCGTTTTGGCTGGCATATTGACCATCAGGAGTGGTTGTTTCGGATTTGTTGTAAATCAATAAATCCAAAACGCCATCTTTATTGGCATCGGTTATCCAAGTTTGGATTTTGCTGTATGTATTCGTCGTTGTCATTACACTACTAATCAACTCTTTCCCAATCATTTTTTCGTTTTGTTGATCATAGATATACAAGTAGATATTGTTGTCGTTGTGGAAAGAACCTTTTCCTGAACGCACCATATAGGCTGAATGATTAGCCCCGATAGCAAAACTTCCTATGCTGAAATACTTGAAATTCTTGTCTGCATTCTTGTCAAAAAATGCCAATACTGCTGGGCTGAGTTCCTTTCCTTGAAGCATGGTGTTGATAAAGCTGGAAGTATTGGTAGGGTCGTAAGCATCTACTTTGAAAATCTGAAAATTCATTTTTTCAAACGATTGAGCCACCGTACTACTATTTGCAGCTACTATTGCAGGAGCAGTCGGAGTTGTTCTTACATCAGATACATTCTGAATTGGCTGATTTTGTTGATTCGCATTGTATATTTTACTACGCTCTACTTTTCGCAAACTCGCATCGTTGTATCCCTGTGCTTTCACCTTTTGGAGGGTTAAGTTCGCTAAGGCAACATCTTCAAAAACACCTATATAGATTCTCTCTCCGCCTTCTACTTTCTGTCGAAACAATTCACCCATGCTTCGTATAATGGCAGTATTGTGCAATAATTTAACCGACTCAAAAGCACCTAACTCTACCAAAAATACTTCATCTTTAGTCTGCTCTAATTCATTCATGAAAACAGGTTCGATAGGGTTACTCATATCTGTCATTTCTTCAACAGGAGTTGTATTAGTACCTGTTGCAGGTTGGGAAATGACTGCTGTTTCAATTTCAGCTTGATAGGTCGTGTAGAAAGCATCTTTGTATCCTTTCGCCTGAACGATTGCCAATGCAGTTTTTGCAGCTTCCTCATTTTGCAGGTCTTTCACCAACACTCGATGAATGTCTTTGTCATTTTTTTCGATGGTAATGGCGTGACCGACATTTTTGAAATTATCCAATTTGATCAACTGCGGATTTTTGTAAGCAGCTAGTTGAATTTGATAACGAGTCTCTAAAGTCTTTGTCCCTTCTGTTGTAGTAGCGAGTGATGTCGAAGCTGTACCCGATTGTGCTTTAACTATTGGAATGCTACAAAAAACAAGCAATGTTATAGCAAATAAGGTTAGCAACTGATTTTTGTAGCCTCTCATATTATTCGTTTTTTTAGGGTTTTGATTATTTAATTGCACACGAACGGTTTTTGTAAACGTATCAGTCTCCAAAATTAGTGCCCACTGCTCTAATGAATGCTTTGTCGTATCCAAGTGTTTTTAGTCGTTTTAAAGCCTTATCTGCTGTCACTTTATTTTTGTATTTGCCGACAGCGACTTTGGTTAACTGATTTGATTTTTCGAGATAGACATCCCCCACACTGGCAATGTCCAAAAAATTGGTAAAATCTATGCTGCTATACACAGCTACCTGTATAATGTACGCTTGTTCGGCTTTTTTGTTGGAAGGATTTGCCAAATCTGCGGACTCTCCTACCGCTGCATTGAAGGTAGCAGGGTTCAATAGTTTCTGAGACTTCAATGGCACGACCACTTTGTCTTCAAAAACATACGCGTCTTTGTATCCTGCTTTTTGAATCACCTTCAATGCCTTACGCCCTTGCTCTACTGTTGAATAATCACCGATGACAATTCGCCACAGACCACTCTTCGTCTCTATTCTGTAGACAGAACCTATGCTGTAAAACTGTTCGAAGTTGTTCCATTCAGGATGTCGATACGCACCAAGCTGCACCTTATAAATGGTTTGTGCGGTTTTGGTGGTAACTTTGTTTTGTGATTTTGGTTGATAACTCTCTTTTGTTTGGGCGGTTAAAGAGGTATGAATTATTAAACCTGTAAGCACTATGATTACAGTTAATTGAAGCAGTCTATTCATGTTATTAGGTTTATGTTATTGCCTCAATATAAAGTATTTTTTTTGAGCCGCCAAAAAAAAGAAATTAAGTGCCAAAAATTAATTTATGGTTACTGCAATAACCTCTGTATCATCATCTGATACTTCTCCACCACCACAAGGTTGTCCCAATAAACGAACAATCAAGAAGTAATCGCCACTCGCTTGACTTAAAGGTATTTCAATTTCATTGAAAGTCAAACTGATGTTATCTCCACTTCTACTTGTTTGGTTTGCATCCAAGAAAGCCAACAATTGTGTATCTCCTCCAAGGGTATTGTCTTCTGATAAGTACCACTGTACGATACTTGGTATTTGTAGATCATCTATTCCTATCGTCTCTCTAAAATTAACATCGGCAGTCAATATCTCACCTGCATCAAAAGTAGTCATAGACACATTTGTACTAGTAAGGTTGGTATTGCAGACCTCCAATGGCTCTGTTTCACAAGCATTGAAAAGAAAGGCAATACTCAACAATAATGCGCCAATAAATTTTGTAGATAATAAAGGATATGTCTTATTAGTTCTCATAAATTTATATGATTTTTAAATGAATTATAATTTTTCTTTTAAATATTTGGGCTCGTTTTGAAGCCCTATCTCCTCTAAATGGGAGTATATTTTCTCCATTTGAAGCTCTCACTTCTAAAGATTTAAAGTAGCCTATAAGACTCATTCTAACTACGAATGTTTAAAGGTAAACTTTTTTTTAGAAATCATTAATTAGGATTTTTTTATAATAGTTGTTGGGATTTTCTTAGTAATTTTTCTTACATTTAGCAAGTAAATCACAAGAAAAAATAAATAAACATTTTTTTTTGCTTTTCTTAAAAATCTTAAATACGTATTATGAAGGCATTTAACACAAACAATATTAAAAATGTTGCCCTGCTCGGACATCAAGGCTCTGGTAAAACGACTTTAGCAGAAGCCATGTTGTTTGAAGCGGGGGAAACGACGAGAAGAGGGACTGTAGAAGGGAAGAATACAGTTTCTGATTATCATGAAATCGAGCAAAAAAGAGGAAACAGTGTGTTTTCTTCTTTGATGCACCTTAAATGGAAAGAAGACAAAATCAATATTATTGACACACCTGGCTTCGATGATTTTATTGGAGAGGTGATTTCTTCTTTACGTGTGGCGGATTTGGGGGTAATGGTGTTAAATGCTCAAAATGGTGTAGAAGTAGGGACTGAAATCATTTGGGAATATGTCAAAAAATTCCAAACGCCTACCATTTTCACCATCAATCAGGTAGACAATAACAAAGCTAATTTTGATGATACGGTAGAACAAGCAAAGGATAGGTTTGGAAGCAATGTGACAGTGGTACAGTTTCCCTACAATGCAGGAAATGACTTCAATAGCATTGTGGATGTATTGAAAATGGTCATGTACCAATTCCCTGATGATGGGGGCAAACCCGATAAAGTTGAGATACCAGCAGAAGTCAGAGGCAAAGCAGAAGACTTACACAATGAACTCATTGAAGCCATTGCAGTAAACGATGAGAGCTTGATGGAGCTTTATTTTGAACAAGGTGAGTTGTCTGAAAATGAAATGGCTGCGGGCTTGAAAACAGCGATTGTCCAACAAGACATTTTCCCCTTGTTTTGTTGTTCTGCCAAGCAAAATATGGGTAGTGGACGTGTATTGGGTTTTATTGCAGACCATGGTCCTGCTCCAAATGAAGTTCCTCCCATCAAAACGGTTGAAGGCAAAGAAATCAAGTGTGATTCCAATGGCGAACCTGTTTTGTTTATGTACAAAACGGCTCACGAACAGAATTTGGGCAACCTTTCTTTCTTCAAAGTATATTCAGGTACGCTTACTTCTGGTACTGACCTTGTGAATTCCTCCAATAGTTCACATGAGCGAATCAACCAAATCTACAATCTAAATGGACGGCAAAGAGCCAGCGTGAACGAATTGAAGGCAGGAGATATTGGGGTAACGGTCAAGTTGAAAAACACAGGTTCTAACACGACATTAGCTCCCAAAGGCAGTGATTTGGTCATCGAACCGATTGTCTTCCCTTCACCACGTATTCGGGTAGCGATTGAAGCAGAGAACAAATCCGATATGGAAAAACTGGCTCAGTTACTGAATCAGCTACATGGGGAAGACCCTACTTTGGTCATACAGTTTTCAAAAGAACTCAAACAAACTTTGTTGAGTGGTCAAGGAGAACTGCACCTTCAACTGACCAAATGGCGTATCAAAGAACTCAACAGCAAATTGGGCTTTAGCTATATTCGACCTAAAATCGAATTTAGAGAAACCATCACCAAATCTACCAATTCTGTTTACCGCCACAAAAAACAAACAGGTGGTGCAGGTCAATTCGGAGAGGTTCACATGCTCATCGAACCTTATACTGAGGGAATGGCTCCACCAAAAGATTTGAATGTGCGTAGCACAGATGAAATAGCACTTCCTTGGGGCGGAAAACTCGTCTTCAATAATTGTGTGATTGGTGGTGCGATTGATACCAAATACATGAGTGCCATTACCAAAGGCATCATGGAAAAAATGGAAGATGGTCCATTAACAGGTTCTTATGTTCGAGATATTCGGGTGAGTGTCTATGATGGCAAAATGCACCCTGTGGACTCCAATGATATGGCATTCAAATTGGCAGCCTCTCAAGCATTTAAGAATGGTTTCCAAGATGCAAGACCTCAATTGATGGAGCCTGTTTGTGATGTAGAAGTCATGACTACAGAAGGTGGTATGGGCGATGTCATGGGTGACCTTCAAACCCGCAGGGCGATGATTATGGGCATGGAATCCAGTGGTCACTACCAAATCATCCAAGCAAAGGTTCCTTTGATGGAATTGTACAAATATTCTTCCACTCTTCGTTCGCTTTCTCAAGGTAGAGCCAAGCACACGCAGCTATTTGCAGAATATGCTCCTGTTCCCCGTGATGTTCAAGAAGAATTGATCTCTGCACACACAAAAAGTCAAGAATAGTAAAATTTGATTTTGCAGACTTCAAATATCCAATCTAAGCAAAAATGGTGAAGTAGAGATTTTTCTATTTCGCCATTTTTGATTTTACCCCAAACATTTTTTCGATAATGATGGTTTTAATCGTTTTCAACGAAATTGAATACCATAAAAACTGCACGTTTTGGATATACAACAAACGACGATTTTAATTTGTCAGGATTTTGAATTGGACACTCCATTTGGAGGTCAAGACTACTCAAAAGAGCAAATCCGCAATTGGCTCGCCAATGCAATTGCCCGAATGATGCATGAAGATATGGAGCGATTGCTGTGGATATTGTACCGTTTGGACATTGATGAAAAAAAAGCGGTTGTAGCGATGTCTCTATCCGAAGCTCCCGATTTGGCACTGGCAGATTTGGTGATAGCACGTGAAATTCAAAAGGTACACAGCCGAAGAGCTTATAAACAATGGCAAGAAAATCAACCAGATAGAGGTGACACAGAAGATATTGAGTCTTGGTAAATGACCAAAAAGAAAAAACCCCCACAGAAATCACGTGAAGTGATTAGTCTGAGGAGGTCAAAACTAATTATGAAAATAAGAAAAAGCGCCTAATTTTGGAATTGAATTCAACTATATAAAATTCAATTACTTGTATTAGATTTTAAAATGTTATTGAATCAAAATAACATTGTTTAGCAGACAAAAATGATGCCAAGAGATATACTCATTTCACCTTGTCAGCGAGTGCAAAAATAGTATAATTTTGCAGAAACCAACAAAATTATCAACTTATTTTTTGAAGTCCGCTTTAGAATTACAAAAATAAGACATTTCTGCGCATCTAAAAGTGGGTATAAATTTAATAACACGCCTGATTAGCGATTGTTTTTCAAGCAACGATTTTTTATGAACACACGTTGCTTTTAATCAATCATTTTCTCAAAAAAAATCCCAATCTTTGCAGTCTGTAATTATCAGAAAGATTCTTTGAGAATTTCCAAAAGTCTTGTTTTAAGGGTTTTGAGGATTAATTTCATTTGAAAAAAACAAACACATAGATGAAGCAAGCAAAAATAACAGGTTTTTTAATGGCATTCGGCTTTCTATTGTTGGTCATCACCTCCATTACTTCCTGCAACAGCGAAGACGAAGACCCATGTGGTTTGACCTGCGAGAATGGTGGTGTATGTGTAATTGACTCTGTAGGTGGCAACTACTGCGAGTGTCCATTTGGCTATTTGGGAGACAATTGCGAAACATTTGACTTATGCTTATCCCTTGACTGTGAAGCAGGTGGAGGAACTTGTATTTCTGATGGAAAAGGTGGCTCTGTTTGCGACTGCCCTGAAGGTTTTGAAGGAGACTGCACGGATGAGGTTCGCACAAAGTTTATTGGTGAATTCACCGCAGATGATGTATGTTCCATTGGAGGCAATTATAGCTATATTGTGACCGTTGTTCCTATTGAAGGGGAACTGATGAAAGTACGCCTTGAAAACTTTGGAGGACTACTAGCTGGTGTAACGATTAACTTGAAGGATAGAAACCGATTTGAAATTCCTCAACAAGATGACGGTACTGGCAGAATTTTTGAAAGTATTGGCGATGGAATAATTGGCCCCATTACCAAAAACATTTACATCGAATACAAAGTAACCTTTGCAGATGGTTCGTCCGAAACTTGTGAGTTGAGTTTGGACTTGAACTAAGGAAAATTCAAATTTCAAAAATTCGGACTCCTCTGTGACCATAGCCATCAAATTTAGAAATTAACCCAAGCATTAAACCTTGAACAAGAACAAATAATTAAAAGGAAGTTTACTTATAATTTTTATGTATAGTGTACTTCTTTTTCATTAAACTTCCTGTTCAAGGCTTACTCTACCTACTCGCTCCTAAGAGTACCTACAATTTTGTCGTTTGAAACGTCAGGAAATATTAAGCACTCGTTGCAAACGAGCGCAAGTAAAGAAAAAATAAACAGCATAATGAGAATCATTTTTTTTGATTTCCTTCAAAATAAAAGCATACAATACCTAAGCATCGGTTTGCTATTCGGCATTTTGGCGCTTCAATTCAATGCCTGTGACCGAGAAAATCCATGTGACATCCAATTTTGCTCCAATGGTGAGTGCATATTGGCAGTAGATTCTGTTGCTACGGTAGAAGGATTCACCTCCCAAACAAGCGATACCCTGACCTTACCCTTCCGAATTTTGGAAGAAGCAGGTACGGTCATGCACCAAAACAAAACCTTTACTTTGGCGAAAAGCATCATCGTTGCTCCCAATGTAGAAATCTCCAAGACTACCAATATTTCCAATTCAACGGCATCTATCAACATTCTCACCTATACCGCCTGTGACTGCTTTACGGGTTGGGATGGTGTGCAATGTGATATTCCTGCCCCTTGTGATGGACGAAACTGCCTGAATGGAGGTGTGGCTGTCGAGATAGACGAATCCACTTGTAGGTGTGACTGCCCTTTGGGTTTTACGGGTGACTTATGCGCCACCGAAGACAAATGTGCTTTGCTGACCTGCCTCAATAATAGCAATTGCCAAATCAATGAAGCAACGGGCGAAGCGGAATGTGTATGCGATACGGGTTTTGAGCCTCCCTGCATTGTAGAAACCCGCAACAAGTTTTTGGGTAATTATACTGTAAAATTGGACTCTTGCTATCCCAATAGAATTGAAGAGATTGAGCCTTATGAACTCACTGTTGAAAAAGACACAGAGGACATCGAACAAATTGTGTTCAACAGCTTCAATCGTTTGGGTACAATCCTTGGAAAGGTTCAAACAGACAACAGCATTTCTATCCAAGATACAACTGACCAAATGGACATTGTAAGTACCATCAATGGTTCTTATGATAGTGCTACCAAAACCATTGACTTATTGCTTTTGGTCACTTACGTGGATACTTCGGTAGATACTTGTCGATTGGTGATGGAGCAGTAGTACGGGGAATTGACTTCCTTTTGTATTGAAGTGACTTTATTGATTTTCATATATTTGCAGCCGAGATTTTTCATCAAAATCTCGGCTGTTCTATTTATATAAATACAACACTTTTTCAGCTAAACACAAAATGCAATACCCCCAAAGACAGAAGCAAGCTCGTACCATTTTTTGCATTTAACGTAAAAGATATTCAGGCTATTTATAAACTATTTTTATTTTCTTAACAAAATCAAAGAAATGAAAAAATATATCTACTTGTTATTATTTGCCTTCAATAGTCTTTGCTGTGCTCAAAATTTCACCTACTTCAACAAAAAATTGCAATTGCCTAATACCAATTTAGTGTTAGCTGCCACTTTGCCCTTATCAGATGGTTATTTAGTTTTGGGAAACTATATAAATTTAGAAGAAAGAGTAGTTTTTATTGCTAAGTTAGATATGTATGGAGAATTGACATGGATACATTCATTAGAAGATTCTCCTAATTTAGGAACAGGAGGGGGGAGTGCAACTGGGAATTGTTTAATTCAAATAGATGACAATCATTTTGCCGCTACTTATGGGATTTACAAAGATACAACCTTTCAAGATATTGATATTGCTTTGGTGAAATTTACAATAGAGGGAGAAATTGTTTGGAAGAAAATCTACCCTTCAATTTGGCAAGAACAGGCATATCATTTATTGCATACAAAAGATAAAGGGTTTTTATTAAGTGGTTACCAAGAAACAGACCACTTTCATTTTTACACTATGAAAACAGATAGTGAAGGAGAATTGGAGTGGGAAGAAACTTATAGTATGGATTGGACTTCTGTTATTGTTTATGCTCATGAAACACTAGATGGAGGTTATATCTTTTCTGGATATGGAGAGAGCAACATAACACGTTATGATATGTATGTGGTTAAAACTAACGATAAGGGGAAACTTGAATGGGAAAAAAACTATGGAACAGAAAAACGGGATATAGGGTGTAAGGTAGTACCACTCAACACTGGTGAATATATACTTACTGGAGGAATACAGGAGGACTTTATAGACAAAAGTTATTTCGCTAAATTAGATGCTAATGGAAATATAATTTGGGAGAAAAAGTATCCTCATTGGGATTTTTTTCTTATTCAGACCAATATCTTGATTCAGCCTGATAATGGCTTTATAGGAGTTGGAGTATTTCAAAATGAATTTGGACGTTCTCAGCCAAAAATTATTGAATTCAATCATGAAGGAGATACTCTTTGGACAAAACCCATTACTGCTGATCCTAATACAACAGTTTATATACGAGATATAGAGCGCATTGAAAATGGATATGTATTGGCAGGGTTTCAAAATTCTTTTGCTCCTCAATATGGTTGGATTCTGACTATGGATGAAGATGGAAATATCTGTTCAGAAGGAAGGACTTATGCTGAACCAGATTTTGAAGGCTGTGATAGTACAGTTGTGGTTACGGATATTCCTCATTTTGACATTAATAATCCTTATTCAATTCAATTTACTCCCAATCCAGCTAATCTTCAAACCACCATTCACTACCAAATCCCCAAAGATGGCGTATTGAAAGTCTATGATTACCAAGGGAAAGAGCTTGAAACTTATCCACTTATTGCAAACGAGCGCAAGTTCTTATTGAAGGTAACGGACTGGACAAGTGGATTGTATTTCTACAAAGTCAGTATTGAAGGAAAAGAAGTCGATAGTGGAAAATTACTCATTGACTAATTTTTTTCAGCTAAAAACAAAGTGCAATACTCCCAAAGACAAAAGCAAACCCATGCCAATTTTTGCCAAATCAGGTGAAGCAGCCTTCAAAAATTCATTTGCAGGCTTCAAACCATTTTGCAGTACCGTAGGAATCGAAATCGTCCCGAATGCTACTAAAATCACCCACATGGCTCGAACAAAATAATTCATTTCAGGAAATACTCCTTTGAAAATCAAGTGTAGAGGAATGGTAATCAAAAAGGCTGCAATTGCCAGTTTGTGGTTGGGTTTGACCAAAAAAGCCGCCGCACAAATCAAGACCACAATTCCACAATTGATATAATACCGAAGCTCGTTCAGCGTGTGGGTAAATGCCGCTTCTGGGTTTTCAAATTTGACATACAATAGAATCAAGCCCATTCCAATTCCCGTCATCAAGGTCACCAAAATACTCTTTCGCCCCACTGCTACCATCTGTTTGTCTGTTGCATCTTTTCGGAGATAGCCTTTGTAGATGTCTATTGACCAAAGCGTTGCCAAAGAATTGAAGAGGGAATCTACCGTACTCATCAAGGAAGCAAACAAGGCACACAAAATAAGTCCCCGCACACCAACAGGCAAATA
>JBGCDY010000840.1:0-3790 GCA_045105835.1 Chitinophagales bacterium | reverse complement strand
AACACCAACAATACAGAGCCAGACTTCGCACCAGCACAAGCAGCAACAATGGCACGCCCGATTTCATAATGCCCAACTCACTCATCACTTCCTTGCAGCACGTAGTCTTCACAAGAGATGCCAACGGCAATACCGCCATTTACGTAGATGGAATCCTAAAAGACAGCGATTTCAGAGGTGGGAATTTCAGCACATGGAACAATGGTTATCAATTTGCATTGGCAAACGAACTCTCCAATAACAGAGCATGGAAAGGAGAATTTCACAGAATCGCCATTTATGACCGAGCCATCACTGCAATGGAAATTACCGACAATTTCTTCGCCACAGCAGCTTGCGACCAAGAAACGCCCGAAGCCTGTGTAGAAACCAACTTAGTGGCACTTTACGACTTTGCAGCAGGAAGTGGCAGCACCGTCCAAGACGTATCAGGATTTGGAAGCCCTTTGAACCTAAGCATCCAACATCCAGCCAATACCCAGTGGATTGCAGGAGGCGGTTTGTCCATCAACAATGCCACCACCATCCAATCATCAGGCGCAGCCACCAAAATCATCAACGCTTGTAAAGCCACCAATGAAATCACCATTGAAGCATGGGTACGCCCCAACAATTTGACCCAAAACGGCCCTGCCAGAATTGCCACCATTTCAAAAGACACAGGCAATCGAAACACCACATTGGGACAAGACGGCAACGACTATGTGGCACGTTTGCGAACCACCACGACCAACAACAATGGAATGCCCAATTTCACCGCTTCTGACGATGCCATTATCGGCTTACAACATGTCGTATTCACCAAAGATGCCAGTGGCAATACTTTCATCTATGTAGATGGCGTAGAAGCAGACAGTGACCACAGAAGTGGAACATTCAACAATTGGGACAACACCTACAAACTCGCCCTTGCCAACGAACTCAGCAACAACCGAGCGTGGAAAGGAGATTTGTATAGAATAGGTATTTACGACCGTGCATTGAAGGCAGCAGAAGTACAACAAAACTTCTTTTCAGGCTTCAAATGCAGCAATGAAGAAACACAATGCACCACTACTGACGTAGTCGCATTGTACAACTTCAAAGAAGGAATTGGCAACACAGTTTACGATGTTTCGGGCTTCAATGCGCCCCTCAACCTCAATATTGCCAATACTTCCAACGCAACTTGGTTGCCAGGCGGTGGTTTGGACGTTCACTCCCCAACCATCATCCAATCCGCAGCAGCAGCCAGCAAAATCACAACAGCGTGCAAAGCCACCAACGAAGTCACCATTGAAGCATGGGTACGTCCCGACAATTTGACCCAAAATGGTCCAGCCAGAATTGCCACACTTTCACAAAACACAGGCAATCGAAACTTCACTTTGGGACAAGACGGCGATGACTATGTGGGACGTTTGAGAACCACCACTACCAACAACAATGGAATGCCCAACTTGACTGCTCACGACGATGCCCAAACCACACTACAACACGTTGTATTTACGAGAGATACCAACGGCAATACCCGAATGTATGTCAATGGCGCACTCGTACATGGTGACACCCGCACAGGAAACTTCAGTAATTGGGACAGCAGCTATAAATTTGCATTGGCAAACGAACTCAGCAATGACCGTGCATGGAAAGGAACCTACTACCGAGTAGCCGTTTACAACCGTGCGCTCAATTCCGCACAAGTAAACCAAAACTACTTTGCAGGATTTGACTGCGAAGATGCTCCAGTCGCCAACTGCAATATGTCAGAATCGGTTCTATTCGTAGTAGGCAATGCCAGTTTGAATAGTTCAGATGCGTCTATCAAATCTCGCTTGGAAAGTATGGGACACAGCGTCACCGTCAAAGACGACGATGCAGTACAAGTTTCGGACGGACACAACAGAGGTTTGATTGTCATCAGTTCTACTGTACATTCCTCAAAAGTGAACACCAAATTTAGGGACACCAATGTGCCTGTCATTCTTTGGGAAGCATGGTTGTATGACGACATGAAAATGACCAGTACATCACAAGGCACAGACTATGGCTCAGCAGGCAGTCAGACACAGGTACAAATCAACAATTCGACACACCCCATCACCAATGGATTCATTGGCAATGTAAGTGTGATGAACAATGCACAAACCTTCTATTGGGGCAAACCCAACAGTGCCGCAAGCCTTGCTACCCTAAATG
Source organism: Chitinophagales bacterium (assembly GCA_045105835.1). Classification (GTDB taxonomy): domain Bacteria; phylum Bacteroidota; class Bacteroidia; order Chitinophagales; family UBA2359; genus JAUHXA01. The sequence continues at coordinate 1,612 of JBGCDY010000840.1, read as the reverse complement.
GACAGTCCAACAAATCCGTCATTTTTGCCTATGACTTGGGTGACCAAATGGTCGGCATGAATGCGCCAGGTCGTCGAGTCGGTTTGTTCCTCAACAACTCTTCGGCTACACAAATGACCAATCATGGAATCAACCTTTTTGAAGCAGCCGTCAATTGGGCAACCAATCATTGTGACAACAACAATGGCAACCCATGTGCACAAGCAGTAGGTTTCACCAGTCAAGACATCAGCGCAAGCCTTTCAGGTAGCTCCTGCTACGATGCCTCAACAGGCACGCATACCATTGAAGCAGCAGGAAATGACATCTGGAATGCTGCGGATGAATTCCGCTATGTTTACCAATCTTTCTCAGGCAATGGCGAAATCGTAGCCAGAGTAAGCAGCTTGGTACAAACCGACAACTGGGCAAAAGCAGGGGTAATGATGCGTGAAAGCTTGTCTGACGATTCCAAACACGCCAGTATGTTTGTCACAGCAGTCAATGGCACTGCCTTTCAATACAGAAGCGGCACAGGCAGCAACAGTTCACACGTATCGGGTGGAAGTTCAAGCATTCCTTATTGGGTAAAATTGGAGCGCATAGGCAATACCTTCAAAGCTTACAAATCCTCAAATGGCACCAATTGGAGTTTGGTCGGTACACAAACCATCAGTATGGCAAGCACCATTTATATTGGTTTGGCAGCTACGAGCCACAACACTGGCACATTAACCACCGCAACGATTGACAATGTAAGCATCAATGGCGTTTCTAAAACGACGGTTAATTCAAGCATCGACGCAGAAGTTGCCCTCAATGCTTATCCAAATCCATTTGTGGAACACATCAACGTGTACTTCAAAGGAGCCATCTCCAAAGAACCAGTTCTATTCAGTATTTACACATTGGATGGTCGTTTGGTATTTGAAGAAAGCGTGGAAAGCAATGCCGCAGGAATTGCCGAACACCAATTGACCACAAGTGATTTGATAAGTGGCACTTACTTATTGGTCGCACAGGGTTCACAAGAACGCCAAACCATGCAGGTTGTGAAACTCGGAGAATAATTGAAGTAAAGTCTTCAAGTGATTTGAACAACATTTCATACACCTCCCTAAACACTCTTATAAAATGAGAAAATCTCTTTTTGAGAAAATTTAGGAGTAGGTTTGAGTAATGTAAACAAAAACTCACAAGTAAATTTCCTATAAGACTTTAGTCATTCAAATTGTTTGGCTAAAGTCTTTTTTATTTTCACTTCAACGATTTTTACCCACTTCAATACCCCTCACCCATGTCATCTGTCACCTCAACGCCACAATTTGCCCCTTCGCCCAAATTCCCTTTAGAATAAACACCTCTGTTGGTTATCTTTGACAACAGAATCAAGCGATATTATCAAAATATGCAAACAAAATTCGCACTCTTTTTACTTTCTTGTACTTTATGGACACTCTCAATAAATGCCCAAAGTCCCATCTTGGAAAACTACATCCAAGAAGCTTTGAAGCAAAACTTGAGTGTGAAAGCAAGGCAACTGAATCACCAAAAACAGCAATCTCGCATCGAACAAGCCAACAAACTTTGGGGCTTGAGCATTGATTTCGATGCCAGTTATTTGTTGGCAGCA
>JBGCDY010000839.1:0-1593 GCA_045105835.1 Chitinophagales bacterium | reverse complement strand
CCTTTTTCGCCTGTCAATCTCACCCAATAAATACCATTAGGATATTCAGAAAGGTTCAAAGTTTGAGAACCATTCGGCAATGTTTGCATTTGAATCATTGCTCCTTGAAGGTTGTAAATCTGCAATTGAAGTGGTTCATTGTCAGGCGAAATGATTTGTAATTGGTCGCTTACAGGATTAGGGTACAATTGTATTTTGCCACCCTGCCAAACATCTTTAATAGAAACACTTCCTTGTGAAACACTCACTGAAACATCATTGTTATCTGCACAATCTTCTTCAAGCGGACTGCTCACCCGCACAGACCATTCGTATTCTTCCAAAGCATTCACAGCTTCAATCGGAACGTTCAACTCATAAGTCATTTCGTAAGCAGGGGCAGTCAGCATTTGACTTGTTACGATGGTTTCCAAACCGTTGTCACTTATTTTGACTACCGACAGTTCAATATCTCCCTCTACTGCTTTGCCCAAATTAGTGACCCTCACTTTCAATGCCACTTCTTCTATTCCTGTAAAGTCGTAGGTTCCATCCACAGATGGGAGTTCCTCACCCGTTGTCGCATCCAAAAGAGTTACATCATTGCGGATTTCCGTTTTGGCGGTATAAGCATCTTCCACATCAACAAACGTGTATTCATACCCCTGATTCACCACATATTCTGGATGCTCAAAACTCCCTCCAATCACCAAAGCAGGATCACCTTCATAAGCATGTTGTTCAACAGTAGCTCTCAACTCATTATAAAGTGGTGCATTCTCATCAGTCATATAAACAGACTCAATTGTTTCCTTCAAAATCTTCCCAATTGGTTGGTTGTAATTGGTTTGACTCATTTGATTGTAGAGTTCCGTATAAAAAACATCCTCTCCTTTTATCCAATGAAAGCTTACGGTACCCAAGTAGCCAATCGCTCCTTTATTTTTGGTGCGTACCCAATTTTCAGACATTGAAGGATCGCTATTTGTAGATTTAAAAATATTGCCTGTAAAAGAAGAGCTGGAAAAAATAAAGGGGAAACGAGGAGCAGATTGTTCGTAAGCATTGACATTTTTCAATACATCTGATTTCCAAATTTGCCCAGTACTGTGTCCAAAAAAGTGCAACAATCCAATCCCTCTTTCAATAAACGGTGTGGTAGCAAAAAGCGGGTCATAGTTTTTACCTGCTTGCAAATCCAAAACGTTCCCTCCAAAATGACTACTTTCAAGAATAGGTTGGTATTTTTCTAAATAAGACTTGGTGATGGAATATTCATCTTCATCATCTCCAACTGTTTGAAACAAAGCATTTTTTCGCCACGTACGTTCTTCGATACTGCAAGCTGCAATGTCCTCATACTGTTGAATTTTGTGAAAATAATTTGCTACATCTTCAGGTGTATTCGCACTCAATCGTCCTACAGCCACTTGCGGACGATAGTCATTGAAAGTTCTGGCTGTCAATATAATATCAGAAGGCTGATGTCCAAAAGTAGGAATCAAATTGGCTCTAAAGGTACTTGGAGTTAATGTGGTTCGATAACCAATACCTTTTCCCACCAAGAACAAATACTCGGGATTGATTGACCAGTTGTCCACTGCAAAATTGATA
>JBGCDY010000838.1:0-3188 GCA_045105835.1 Chitinophagales bacterium | reverse complement strand
CGGATTAATAATATGACTCTCTATTGCATTTCTATTTTTCAAAAACGACAAAGGAAGAACTGCATGGCAAGATTTGGGAATCACACCCTTCATCATTGTAGCCATCATCGGTGCAGGAAGTTGGGGCTTCATCGAAACTTGGTGGGGAATGCAAGTTTATACCACGGAAGCAGCTTATTGGCAAATTCTCAGCTTTGCGATAGCATTTATTGTCGAAATTAGAGCGAATCTCATCGTACTCAACAAGGTCGTCAAACGAGAAATCTTCCTCAATGAAATGTTTGAAGGTGATAAAGGCATCCCTCTTATTTTGGGACAGATTGTTCTGTGGTTTTTCCTTCCTGCTTTGGTTTATTGGCTCACCTAAAATACTAAATAATATTGTGATAATTCCCCCTTTGAAGGGGGCGAGGGGGATGTAAATGGACAATTGGGGCTATAGAAAAATAGTAGAAAATTTTAATTCCACTGTCGTAAACAACTCAAAAAACACATCATGCAAATATACACGACCCTTCAAAGAGGGCATCAACACAAACATTTTTGTGAAGACTTTCTATTGCACACTTCAATAGGAGAGGGCTGGCAAATTGCAGTTGTAGCCGATGGTTGTTCAGGCGGAAAAGACTCACATTTTGCTTCAACCTTAGCTTGCAAACTCATTCGAAAAATAACTGAAAAAGAAGAGCTTGTCTTCAATGATACTACTGCAAAGAATATCGGTCTAAAACTCTTGATGCACTTTATGGAAGAGCTGAAAGAGGCTCAAAAACAACTGCAATTGGAGACCAACGAACTGCTATCTACACTAATTTTTGCAGTGTTTAACAAGACACAAGCATGGCTCACCGTACTTGGAGATGGTGTTTGGGCAGTTGATGGAAAAACCCATATCATCGACCAAAACAACACACCTGATTACCCCGCTTATCACCTCAAAGACAGCGAAAATGCTCTTCAAAAATACCTAACCCAAAACAGTTTTGAAGTAGAAAATCCACAAGAATTGGCGATTGCGACAGATGGAATTTTGAGTTTTGTCAGCCCACAAACGAAGCCAAAGAAAAGCAAAGAAGAAATAATAGATTACCTGCTTTGCGACCCAAAATTTACTCGACATCCCAATATACTCACCCGAAAATGCAACATTCTACGCACCCAAAACCAAATGGTAAACATGGATGATTTGGCAATCATCCGAATCCTATATTAATTCGGTAACGGCGGTTTCAACCGCCGCAGGTAAAGTGTGTCAGCTCACCATTATCAAAGTTTTGTATTACCCCTAAAAAACTCCAACGGAGCGCAATACCCCAGCATAGGCTTGTAACCCTATGAAACTATCAACCCTAAAAAACATGAAAGCAACAACCCAAAACAACACTAAAATCACTCTATCCGACCAAAACGAAATCCATCGAGGGGGAGAAGGGCGCATATTGCTCATCCCCGAACTGCCCCGACAAGTCGCCAAAATCTATCACAACCCACAAAATGCCATCACCTTGCAGCAAATACAGGAGCTGCAAGTGTTGGATGCACAATACTTTGTGAAGCCATTGCAGTTGATTTACGATTCTTCAAAATCGCAAGTTATTGGCTTCACAATGAATTACCTCGGTAAAGATTTCTTTCCATTGGCAGCTCTTTTCAGTGCGCCTTTTTGCCAAAGAAAGCAGATTGATGAGAGCCATAAATGGAAGATTGCGGAACAAATACAAATTGCCATATCGAAAGCGCATCAGCACCAAATAGTCATTGGGGACTTGAGTGGATTGAACATTTTGGTAAATGAAAAAGGTGTTGTCAAATTCATTGATACAGATGCTTACCAAACTCCTACACAGCCACATTCGGGTATTTTATACGACGAAATCCGAGACCATTATTTTCATGGGCAAGTCTCACAAAACAGTGACCATTTTGCTTTTGCAGTCATTTTGTTTCAGTTGTTGGCATACATTCACCCCTTCAAAGGCATTCACCAACAGTACAAAAGTTTGGCAGAGCGAATGATACACCAAATTCCCGTTTTTGCGAATGACCCGCAATTGAAAACTCCGAAATGTTTTCGCCCGATTTTGCAGCCTATTTTACAACAACAATTTGAAGCTATTTTTATGAACGGACACCGTGCGCCCATACAATTGTCAAAAACGAACCAAACCGCCCAAAAACTGCAAAAAGTTTTGCCCAAAAACATCATTGTCAAAAAGGGCAGTTTGCAGGTAAATACCTTTTACCAATTGGAGCGAGGAGAAACGATTGTAAATGTCATGGCATTGAAGAATCGTTTGCTCTTGAAAACCAATCGACAATACTTGATTTTTGAAGTACAAAATCAGGGCTATGCTTCTCTGAAACACCGTTTTGCGACGCAGAATTTTGATGAAATGTTTATTGGGAATCAGCAGATTTTGGGGAAGAAACAGCAGGAACTATGGGTATTGAAGGAGGATTCTCAACAGTTTTCTTTACTTCAAAATGTAGCATTCAGCCTTCAAAGTCGTTGGGCACAATTGGATGATTTGTTGGTGCTTGTAGAAGATGATTACCTCAAAACCATTCACTTGGATGAAGTCAATCAATCTTTTATCCAAGTCGAACAAACGCCCGTTTTTGGACAAGGAATCCACACGAATCACCAAGGGCTTTGGCAATTGGCAGGCGGCAAAACCTACACTTTCTACCATTCAGGCAAACATCTCTCAACGGTCTTGGTGGATTTGCCCGTAAAATCCATACAGGTTTTTGGGAATCATGGAATCGTGACCTACCAAGAACACCTTGCAGGCAAAAAAGAAACCACCTTGAAGCACGAATATTTCAGCCTTCAAAATCTTCAGTGTCAATTGAGTGATGTCCTTTTACCGCAAGCGAAAACGATAGCTTACAAGGCATTGAAAGGAGGGCATGGATTGGTATTTGAAGCCGCAGACGACAAAATGTTGATTCGACGAAGCCAAGATTTTGCCATTTTGCAGGAATTGACCTGTCCTTTGTTGGCGGATGATACCCAATTGTTTCATACGAATGCAGGAATCGTTGCAGCCACGGAAAGTGGGCTTTGCTTGTTGAACAATCGGTGAGGAGATAGAAATGAAAATCAGAATTAAAATGATAATTTTGCGCTTTTAAAAGTTCATTGTTCAAAGGAGTTTTTTACTTCAAAATCAACGCAACCCACC
>JBGCDY010000837.1:0-6791 GCA_045105835.1 Chitinophagales bacterium | reverse complement strand
TTATGGCCTTTTTTCCAAATACGAATCCCTGGTTTAAAACAACCTGCAGTAAAAGAAATACTTAAAAAAGAACATATTGATAAAGAAAATGAATTTGCGTTATTAAAACGATTTGGCTTTAAATCCATTGCTAATCCATATACTCTTAATTTAACATAGAATTTGAGTTATATTTTTCTTCTAATAAAAATGTAGGGAGATATTAAAGTTAATGAGAATCAACTTGCATATTTTTTTTTGATAAAAGAGTCGCTATAAAAGGTATTTTTGATGTATCTTTTAACGCTTTAAAAGGATTTTTTACTATAGTATCTATCAATTATTTGAAGACAGATAGATGCAAATTGAGCGAAATTTTCTTGAATAACAATTGTTGTGAATAAAAAATATATATAGTTGCTAACTGTTTTTTAATCTGAAATATTGTAAAGTCAGAATATGAGTAGTGCTTAGACGATAATAATAATCTGTTTATGGCTATTTTATTGTCGTTTAAGCACTACTTAATTTTTCATTCACTGCATTTTACCTCGGTACATCCACCAATTTATAGCCTTTTCCATGCACATTGATAATCTCAACATTGGAATCCGCTTTGAGGTATTTGCGGAGTTTGGTGATAAAGACATCCATACTTCGGGCAGTGAAATAGTTGTCATCGTCCCAAATTTTTTCGAGTGCGTGACTGCGAGACAATACATTGTTTTTGCTCTCTGCCAACATCTTCAATAAAGAACTTTCTTTGGTGGTCAGTTTTTGGGCTTTGCCATTGTAGGTAAGCAATTGCTGGATGTGGTTGAAAGTGTATCTACCAATCGAGAACTCTTCGGGATTGGTTTGACCTGCTTCTCTTTGTTGACACCTTCTCAAGATGGCATCAATCCTCAATTGCAGTTCTTCCATGCTGAAAGGCTTGGTCATGTAGTCGTCGCCACCTAATTTGAAGCCTTCCACTTTGTCCTCTTTCATGGATTTGGCAGTCAGGAAAATAATGGGGATTTCAGTGTCTGTGCTGCGTATTTTTTTGGCGAGGGTGAATCCATCCATCACGGGCATCATGACATCCAATATCGCCATATCAAAACTATCCGACTTTTTGAAAGCTTCGTAGCCTTCCAATCCATTGTGACAAAGAGTAGTATTGAAGCCTTTTAGGGTTAGGTATTCTTGAAGAATATCGCCTAAATTCGGGTCGTCTTCTACCAATAATAATCTTGTTGCTTTAGCATTTTGTGCAGCCATTGTTTATTGTGTTTATTTGTGAATTTTTAATTTTGGTTCTTTGACAATTTTCGTAAAAAGACAACGGTAGTTTTAGTGTTCAAAAGATGGACTATGATTATAAAAGGCAGATGATTTTAAAATGTGAAACTACCGTTGTCTCGATTCATGATTTTAATCAAAGAATTTTATTTTTCAGGATTTGCTTTGCGGTGCTTCTATAGGAAGTGTAAACTCAATGGTACTGCCTTTTCCCATTTTACTCCTTGCAGTCACTGTCCCACCATGCGCTTCTACCATACTTTTGACATAGCTCAATCCCAGTCCAAAACCTTTGACATTGTGGATATTGCCAGTAGGCACACGATAGAATTTGTCGAAAATGCGCTTGATGGTTTCTTTGGTCATACCAATGCCATCGTCCTTGACAGCTATCGCCAAACCTTCGGGAGTGGTACGGGTAAAAACGGTGATGTTGGGCGCACCTTCTGAGTATTTGTTGGCATTGTCGAGCAAGTTGGAAACTACATTGGTTAGGTGCAATTGGTCGCCTTGTACCACCGATTGAAGAGCATCTAAGGTGTAATTAATCTCACCGCCTCTTTTACTGACCTGCAAACCTATTTTTTGGATGGCTTCTTGGATAATGCTGTGCATATTGACAGGCACAATGTTGAGCTTCAAAGTATCTTTTTCGATGCGTGCATACTGCAAAACCTTTTCGACATGTGATTCCAATCGCTCGTTTTCCTCGTGTATCATGTTGGCATAGCGGTCAATGCTGTTGGAGGTTTTGGGCAGTGCCTTGTCCGTTAGCATTTCGGTAGCGAGTTTGATGGTCGAAATGGGAGTTTTGAGCTCGTGGGTCATGTTGTTGATAAAATCGGTCTTCATCTCAGACAGTTTCTTTTGCCTCAAAATCGTGTGAATCGTGTAGGCAAAGGTGAAAATGATGATGAGATTGAAGAGAATCGAAGAACCCAACATCATGGCAGAAGAACGTAAAATGTATTTGTCTTGCTCAGGAAAGTGCAAAATGAGTTCACCAGGTTGAGAGTACACCGCATCGTTGAAAAGTTTTTTGCGGTAAATATCTGGTTCTTGCAGACAGGTCATTTTTTGTGCACTTTTGGAATAAATCACCTCATCATTGCTCGCCAAACAATATTCATAAGGAATGTCAATTCCTGCATCTTCTAAGAAAGCGGCTAATGTGTTTTCCAATAATTGAGGACGAACACGCTCTTGCAAAGGAATATCTACCAACCATTTTTCGATGATGAGGCTATAGACATCGTTGAGTTGTTTTTCGATGTGCGCCCACAAAATATCCTCTCGGTTCATTAGTTTGGCAAGGGTTTCGACCTCATCGGTTTTTGTTGTGGTTTTTTTGTCGCTCCTATTGCTGATGATGACCTGTTGGTTCTTGCTGGTAATGATGGTCGTTTCAGTACCACTTTCTTCCTCTGTTCGGCGTTTGAAGCCAATGCTGATTTCGTCATTGGGTACATAGTTTTCCAATGATTGGAGGAATTCATTTCTGTTGTCAATAGGCTTGCCATTGACGGAGGTGAGAATGTCGTTTTTGAGGAGACCTGCTTTGTCGGCAGGGCCGTCTTCGATGATGTTGTTAATCATCACCCCACCTTCAAGGTTGTCCAACTCGGATAAATTAACCCCTAAAATCACATGGTTCTTATTGCCTTCTTTGTACATCTCATCCAATGCCAATAGACTCCTGTCCAACTTGTTGAGTTCTTTGATGTAGGTTTGGATTTGTACGGCTGCGCTCGAAACTTTCCAATTGACGTTTGGGTCTTCTTTTTCGGTTACCTTCAATTCGGCATAATTGGTGTGCTTTTTTCCATCACGCCAAAAGGTAATCGCCACCTTTTCGCCATTGGTGTGGTGGCTGAGTGCTTCCTTTATGTCTTTGACCTTTTTGATATTTTTGTCGCCAATCCCCATCAAAATATCTTCCTTTTGAAGCCCCGCATTGGCTGCGGTAGTTTGGCTGATGACATCCGTAATGAAAACCCCTTTTTGAGCAAGCATGTCACCATTTGGAGGAGCATCTTTGCAGTAAACGCCTAAGAATAAGCGATTGCTTTTGTGATTGGGATCGTTGATTTTGCTGCTTTCCAAAGCGGAAGGGGAGGTGATGACATTTCCGTTTCGTGCAAAAGTGAAAAACAAGTCGTCCTCTTCGCTGAGTTGATTGACCCGCATTTTGAGACCAAGGTGGCTTTTTACGGGGTGTCCATTGATGCCCAATAGAATGTCGTTTTTCTGAATTCCAGCCGTTTCTGCTATGCCATTTTGACTCACTCGCTCCACATAAAGCCCTGTACCATATTTGGATTCTTGCGCCTTGTAGAGACTCAACCCCAATCCAATGATGGGGTGATAGACCTCCTGTTTGGGGGTATAGTGAGTCGGGTCATTCAAAGGTGGGCTTGCCTTTTGGGTACGGATATCTATGTTGATTTCTGTATTTCCTGAGTCTTGGGTATTTGTAGTCGTCGTCGTTGTTGTGGTTGTATGTGTATGGGAGTGGGTGTGTTTGTCCGTTTGTTTGTGGTGAGAATGTTGGTGTTTTTCATCCTCTTTTTCAGGATGTTGTACCAATGCTTCGATGTATTCCCGTTTGGGTTTGGGAAAGTTTTTGGTAATCATAGAAGCCGCTTCCAACTTCTCTATTTTTTGAGCCACCTTGTCCATCACATCATTGATGGTTAGGTCAAATTGTGCTTGTTTCGTGGCTTTTGTCTCCTGAATCCATTGGTATTGAAGAAAACTCAATCCCAGCATGGAGAAAGCCATGAGTCCAATAATCAAGCGTATGTGGGAGTTTTTCATTCGTCTATTTTGGTCACCTTTTGAATTGGATGAAAATGGATTATTTTTGTAGCGTTTCTTAGAAAAGCACAATGATTTTTGGTTATTCTAAACACCAACTCATTTTGCTTTTCTTATAAAGCACAAAACCCAACCCTATTGTTCACAAAACTACGTTTTGAATCCTATTATAGTTCACTTTTAACAGTATTTAACATTGCTTAACTGCCTCTTAACATTTTAACAGTCAATTGGTTTATATATTTGTATCTGCAAGCGAATTTATATTATTTGGTTTTCTGACATTTTTTGTGAAAGGGCAGATACTTCAATGAATTTATTTCACAGAACTTTGATTATTAGGAAAATAATCTTCTTTTTTTCTGAAAATTGTAATTTACAAAGCCCCCTTTTTCAAGATTGTCTCAAAACCTATTTCTTCATTTTCTAAATGTATTTTTAATATGAGAATTCTTAACACACTCCAATTATTGTTGGTAAGCATCCTGACTTTGGGGATGACCTTGGGGGTTTTTGCCCAAGACAAGGCAGACGAGAACCGCAAGGCGAAGATTAAAATAGTGAAAGAGGTAGATGGCAAAAAGACAGTTCTTGACCGAACCATCGAACTGCAAAATGGTGAAAGCCTCGAAGATGCACTCAAACGTACTGGCTTAGACAAAGAAATGGAAGCCGTGAGTGAAAATGGCAAGGAGGTAGACATTGATGTGGACATTGACATGTCTGACGAGGGGAGTAGCAATACTCGTACAGTGAAAAAAGTGATTATGATAGAGGAGGATGGCGAGATAAATGAAATGGATTTGAAGAAAGGTGCTCACTTCAATTTCAATACAGAAGAAGGCAGCAATGTCAAAATCATAGAAAAAAATGGAAAGCAAATCATCAGTATCCAACAAGAAGATGGCAAAAAGAAGGTCATCGAAATCATGGGTGACGATGTGAAAATCAATGGCGAGAACGAAAATGTAATGATTTTTAAGAGCAAAGGTGATGCTTGTTGCAAAAAAGAAGAGGCTGCAAAGTGTTGCCCCAGAGGGAGAAATACCAGTTATAGTGACAACAAGGCTTCTTTGGGAGTGATGCTGACCCAAAAAGTCAGGAATGAGAATGGTGTAGAAACCAATAGTGGAGTAGTGATACAAGATGTCCTCAAAGAAAGTGCGGCAGAAGCTGCTGGACTAAAAGAGGGGGACATTATCAAATCTGTTGATGGCAAAGACGTGGCAGATGCGGATGCTATTATCAAAATTTTGAACCAGTTTGAAGCAGGTGATAAGGTCAAAATTGGATATGAACGCAGTGGCAAAAAAGGAACGACTAAGGCAACATTGAAGGCGAATCAAGATTTTGGAAGAAACAATAGCTACAAGAGGTGCATCACCAAAAAATACATGGATGGCGAAGGTTCAGACGTAGATATTGACGAGCTTATAGAAAACATGGAAATAGAGGGAGACAAAGATGTGAGAGTGATTATCAAAAAACGTATGGATGGTGCTGATGTGGACATCGAAAAAATCATTGAAGAGATTGAAGTAGAAATAGAAGGAGACGACAAAGCACATCGAGTAATGATTTTTCAAGACGAAAACGGCAAAATCACCAAAAAAGAAATGAATTTGAACTTCAATGTTTGGATTCAAGATGTGGAAACAGTGGATGTAGATAAAATCGAAAATGCTTCTTTGAAGAAAGCTGCAACTGAAAATTCTTTGACCGTTGAGTCACTTCAATTTTATCCCAACCCAAGTGATGGGCGTTTTGATTTGAGCTTCAATTTGCCTCAAAATGGTAAAACGGCTGTGCGAGTGGTTGATATGGCTGGCAAAGTAGTTTTTCAGGATGAATTGGGGAATTTCTCTGGTACTTATGAAAAACAAATTGACATTTCCAGCAATGCCAAAGGTATCTATTTCCTGCAAGTAGAACAAGGCGAACAGGTGATGATGAAGAAAATTGTCATGCAATAGAATTTTACGACAGACGGAAAACGGCTGACGCTGGACGGCTGTAAAAAATGAGAAGCCCGATTGATTTTACTTCAATCGGGCTTTTTGTATATTCATTTTACCGCAAGTTTCAAAACTTCCCATTCTTGACCTATCTTTGTAGAGCCAATATTAAAACAAACAAAAATTTTCAAATAATCCAACAATATGACGGCCTTAGATCAAATCATCGAACACGATGCACAGCTTTTTGAATTGTTTAAAGCAGAAGAAGATCGCCAGATTAGAGGCGTAGAACTGATTGCTTCCGAAAATTTTATCAGCCTTCAAACTCGAAAGGCAATGAGTAGTACACTCACGCACAAATATGCGGAAGGCTTGCCAGGTAAACGCTATTATGGTGGTTGTGAGGTGATTGACCAAGTAGAACAAATCGCTATAGACAGAGCCAAGGAGCTTTTTGGAGCAGCTTGGGCAAATGTACAGCCGCATTCTGGAGCACAAGCAAATGCTGCGGTATTTTTGGCAGTATTGAAGCCTGGTGATACTTTTATGGGCTTCAATTTGGCACATGGTGGTCACTTGTCGCATGGTTCACCTGTCAATTATTCTGGTAAGGTTTACAATCCTGTTTTCTACGGCGTAGAGAAAGAAACGGGCTTGATTGATATGGACAAAGTGGAGGCAGTAGCTCTTGCGAACAAACCCAAATTAATTGTTTGTGGTGCATCTGCTTATGCAAGAGATTGGGATTATGCC
>JBGCDY010000836.1:0-2324 GCA_045105835.1 Chitinophagales bacterium | reverse complement strand
GTCAAATCACTTCCATTGAGTTCAGCATTGCAGAAACTTCAAAGGTTTGGATTTCGGTCTATTCCATTGAAGGACGAAAAGTAGCGGAAATCTTGGCAGGCGAAGCGATTGAAGGGAATACTTTGCAGAGAGTAGGATTTGATGCAGATGGATTGCAGAGTGGGCTGTATATTTTAGAGTTGCAGACCGAATCTGGTTTGCGTCAGCACCAACAATTGATGGTGGTGAAGTAAAATCACACATCAAATATCGTCTATCGTACATCACACATCCACCCTATTTGAGAACCGTTTTATACGCATCATTAGATAGATTTAGGATGTAAGATTACATGATTTATGAAGTTAGGACACTGTAACAGAAGTTTTTAATGTAACTGCCAAATTTATTTGGCTGGTTGATTTAACTGACTATCAAGTGTCTTAAAAGAACCTCCCAAATAAATTTGGGGGTTACGCTATATCAAATTATTTCTGTTACAGTGTATTAGATGTAGCGAAGGCTGTACTATATACCTACACTACGGTAGTCTCCAAGATTACCGTAGTTTTCTTACACCAAAGCCCAGTTGTCTTCGGACGATTGAGCTTTTTCCATTTTTAAACTATCTTAGAGGGCAAAAGTAGAACCATAGCAACATGAAAACCTTTCCCCAAGAGATTCAAGAATTAGAAATACAATTTTAATCGCTTCAATTCAACTAATAAACACTATAGTCATGCAAACAATCAAACAAATCACCCCCATTCTTTGCTTTTTTTGGATGTTATTCAGTGGCTTACACTTCAATGAAGTTTTTGCCCAAGCCGATTATTACGTCAATCAAAACACCCCCTGCACCACAGGCTGCGACGGCACAAGTTGGGCAAAAGCCTTCGACAATCTACAAGCAGCGATAGATGTAGCAGCAGCCAATGATGAAATATGGGTGGCAGAAGGCACCTATCTTCCCTCCAAAGACAAAGACGGAAGTGTCAACCCAGCGGACAACAGAGACAAAACCTTCTACTTCAATAAGGATGTAAAAATTTATGGAGGTTTTCCAAACACAGATAACCCAAGTATGGCAGACCGTGACTGGGAAAATTACCCAACCATTCTAAGCGGTGATTTTGACAATAACGACATACCTATCACAGACAAAACCAATGCTGATTTTCCTTCTCAAAACAATGAGAAAAATGCTTATACCGTTGTCCATACCTACCAACGTAGTTCTGTTTTTACAATAGATGGTTTTTTTATTCAAGGCGGAAATTCAGATTCTTCTGGTGGAGGTATGTACAATAAAGAGAGTAACCCTACCCTCACCAACTGTATTTTTTCCAATAATTCAGGACATAATGGTGGTGGAATGAGGAATAATTTAAGTAACCCTACCCTCACCAACTGTATTTTTTCCAATAATTCAGGACATAATGGTGGTGGAATGGATAGTTTTGTCAGTAGTCCCGCCCTAACCGACTGTAGTTTTTTCAACAATTTTGCAAATTATGGTGGAGGGATGAATAACTCTTCCTGCGATAATATTATCCTTACCAATTGTATTTTTTCCAATAATTCTGCAAATTTTAGTGGCGGAGGGGTATCTAACTCTTCCTGCGATAATGTTATCCTTACCGATTGTAGTTTTTTTTCCAATCATACGGGCTCTACTGGCGGCGGGATGTATAGCACCGATGATAATATCACCCTCATCAATTGTGGTTTTTCCAACAATTCTGCAAGTTCTGGTGGAGGGATGTATAACGCTTCCCAAGTTAACACTACTCTCACCAATTGCAGCCTTTCCAACAATTCTGCAAGTTCTGGTGGAGGGGTGCTTAACACTTACCAAGGTAACACCACCTTCACCAACTGCATTCTATGGAACAATGGCTCAGAAATTCATAATCAAGGGGCTGCTACTCCAACAGTCACCTATTCCATTGTTCAAGGAGACTATGCGGGAACAGGCAACCTCAATCAAAACCCACTGTTTCTAGACCCTGTCAACAACAACTTGCAAATCCCCCCTTGCTCTCCTGCTATCAATGCAGGCAACAAGGATGCAGATTTGGATGGAGTGGGTGCTGATACACAAACAATAGAAGACATTCCTACCGATTTAGCAGGAAATACCAGAGTCATTGATGGCTTTGTGGACATGGGAGCTTATGAAGCAAGTGAAACGGTTGTTGATATTACTGTTACCATCACAGGCGACTTAGAGTACTGTGCTTCGGACAATTTAACCACTTTAGATGCAGGTTCACGGGCAAGCTACCCATGTTCGAATAATGAAGACACCCAAACCATTGAAGCGACACCAGGCACTTACACCG
>JBGCDY010000835.1:0-6123 GCA_045105835.1 Chitinophagales bacterium | reverse complement strand
GTTAGTTTTGCAGAATCCATTGGCTTGCCTGTCAGGGTGATAGAAATAGCTTTGGCTTCGATTACCGTTTTGGCGGTGGCAGTGGGGATTCAGGCAGTGGGAGTGGTGTTGATGGCTGCCATGTTGATTACACCCGCTGCTGCGGCTCGTTATTGGACGGATAAGTTGCCGAAAATGGTATTTTTAGCGGCTGTTTTTGGAGCCGTATCGGGTATTTTTGGGGCATTTATTTCCTATCAAGGTTCGTCGATGCCTACAGGGCCCTGGATAGTAGTGGTGCTTTCGAGCGTGGCGATTTTTTCGATGTTGGTCGCCCCAAAAAGAGGCGTTTTGTCTCGTTATTTGGCCGTCAGAAGCAACAATTTGAAGATACTGGAAGAGAACGTTTTGAAGATTTTTTACCACTTAGGCGAGCGAGAAAATGCCTTTTTTGAAGCCCGAAAAATCGAGGAATTGAAGGCAAAACGAGATATGCCCAGCCGCCGATTGAAGGAGGGAATCCAGCGTTTGGTTGCCAAAGATTTATTGCAGAAAAGTGGAGTAGTGGGAAAGTGGCTTTTGACCGAAAAAGGCAAGTCTTCGGGGCAGCGTGTGGTGCGTTTGCATCGTTTGTGGGAATTGTATTTGAGCCGTTATTTACACCTTGCAGCCGACCATGTTCACCACGATGCCGAAGCCATCGAACACATCATCACCCCCGAAATTGAAGCACAATTGGAGCGTGAATTGGATTTTCCTGAAAAAGATCCGCATGACAGTGTGATTCCTGAAGCGATTTGAATTATTTTTCTTCACTACAAAACTCTCCCTCTTGCATTATATATGCTCCGTTCGGAATCTTGGTAAGTTCATCTTCACACTCATAATAGGGGAGCTTTTTCTTGTCGAATGAAGATATGATAATAGATGTATTCAGGATTTTAATGTCTCTTTCAAAATCGTTGTAATAGTAACCTTGACCATTATTATTCCTATCACCAAATGATTCTTCCCAGCATCCATAATAGATTTCAAAAATCTTTTTTGGAACACCATCTGTATTGAAAATCAACATTCCCTTCCTTCCTATTCCTCCTCCAGTTCCATAGAGTAGAATCTCTCCTCGTACAATTATCTCAGGTTGTTGATTTTTGTCAAAGTCAATTAATTCAAAGTCACTTGTCCGTTCAGAAAACGGTAGGGCAATAGATATCCAATCATTTGTAGTAGCCCTATAATAAGCCAATTTCACTCCTTTATCGTAATAAGTTACCAAATTGCAGTACCCATGGTTGATTAATAGGTTTTTATTTACTATCACATTGGAGTCCAGAACTTCATACTCAAGTTCTATTACTGATAAGCTATCAGCAAAGTTGTAATCGGTATTTATTTGTGCAGAGACGAAGTTTGTGAATATTAATAGTGAAATTAATAGTTCAAGAGAAATCTGATAATTGTGCTTTATAATAGTTTGCATATACTTTTTTGAAATAAATCAACGATTCGCAACTTATTCACTATCTGTTTCTTCAATGCTTTGCTCTACAAGCGGCTCTTTTATTTGAAGTGTAAATTCCTTTTGATAATCCTTGTTGAAAAACGAAAAATGCACCTGCTTCAATGCCATTCCTTCAATAAAGTCATGCACGGCAAGATGCGACTTCAATGCTGCAATTTCCACTTCTTTTGACTGTTCTACTTTTTTTTGTTCCGATTTGAAGAAAGAAGAATAGTCACACAAAATCTCCTGCAATTTTTGGTTAATCACATCCGATTTCCATTCCTTCCCAGCCTCTTTTTTCTTTTTAACTTCGTATGTTGTTTCCTGTTCCTTCACATATTCTAACTCCTCCTTCGTTTTCTTCTTCCCTTCCTTTTCATCTAGCAGTCCTTGTTCACATTCCTCCTCCTTCGTTTCCTTCTTCTCTTCCTTTTCATCTAGCCGTTCTTGTTCACATTCCCCCCCTTTCTGTTCCTTTTTATCTAAGAGTTCCTGTTCAAAACCAAATACCAATTCAGCAGGCAATTCCATCTTCACCTGCAACTTGTCCACATCCATTTTTACCAAATTGCAGCCCTGCAAATACTCCTCGACCATCTCTTTGTTTCCTCCTTTTTCCAAAATTACTTGCTCTGCTACTGTTTTCAATATGGTTTTTAGAGAAGCTGAAATTTTTAGAAAATGCTCAAGGTCAATGGCTTTTTTGTGAAAAGCTTCACTTTCGAAGGTAATGCTCCAAATGGTGCCATTGTTTCGCATGGCAAAAGAGAAGTCTTCTGGATTTATTTCGTATATGTTGGCAATAGTAATATTGATAATGGGTTCTATCGTTCTTTCATACCCTTCAAAATCGTCAGAATCGACCAAATAGAGTCGAGAGTTTCCAGAGCCGATTTTTTTAGGTAGCTTCATTATAAAATGCCCTTTTCTATGTTCCTCTATAGTCCAACCATCTTCGAGTAAAAAATTCATGATATTTCTTACTCGTGGAATGTTTATTTGTGGTACACTTTGTATTATCTGCCTTAATTCGGTCATTTTTTCAACATTTAACTTCAGTAAAATTTCTTCATCAACATTGGAAATGTAGTCAAATCTATTTGATTATCAATTGGAATTTCTATTCGAACTGTTCTTTTATTAGTAGAAATAGGTTCTACATTATTAATACAATACCAAAAAGCCTTTTTTCTCAATTTTACATATTTTTTGGTTACAACCAACCACCTTCTGCTATCTTTTGGCAAAACAAACAAAATGAGAATCAATGGATTCCCTTTGTTGGTTACTTTCCTAAAATTGAAACGTCTAATAATGCTATTATAGTTCTTTACTTCCAAGTCATATTTTATAATACCATCCTTTACAAAAGCATTTTTAGTAGTAGTGGCTTTCAATTGTATATCAATCCCTTTACCTTCCGTAAAGTACATTCTTTTTCCATTGAGAACTTCATAATCAATTTCCTGTATAGTCAAGTCTACTCCCATATCGATTTCACCTCTCCCAATAATATATCCATTTCTCCTCGCTATCGCTTCCACAAAAGTCCTCGACAATTGTTCTTTCATCAGTTCTTCAGTCATAACGCTAAGTGGCATTTAGTAGTTTCCTAAAAAACTGCAAAATACGGTTTTTTCACTATATTTATTATAAGTTTTTAGGACCATTTCTTCCCCTTTCGTTTTTTTCCATTGCTGAGTACTTTACTGTTCTTGCCATTGTTTCCAAACTTGCCTTTTGGCGCATCTTTTTTCTTGTCTTTTGAATTGTCCTTGCGCTTTTTACCACCTTGCAGCACCCATTTTTTCTCATGAAAAGCTCCCTTAAAGTCAGGGTTTTCTTTTCGTTTTTGGTGGTCAATTTCCCGTGCTATTTCTTGTGCTTCCTCTTTGGGCGTTTCTTCAATGGTCAAATCATGTGGAAGGGTAAAAACAGGGATTTGCTGTTTGATGAGTCTTTGGATGTTTCGAATATGGTATTTTTCAGCAGGACTCATGAAGGTGATGGCAGTTCCCTCGTTTTGCGCCCGTCCAGTTCTGCCCACTCTGTGTACAAAGTCTTCATACACAACAGGTACGTCAAAGTTGATTACATGACTCACCATGCTCACATCAATTCCTCTTGAAGCTACATCCGTAGCAACCAAAACCCGAAGTCCGCCTTCTTTGAATTCATTCATGGCATTGATGCGGGTATTTTGGTCTTTATTGGCGTGAATCACTCGGATTCTTTCTTCCGTTTTTCGCTCCAAATATTTGGTGATATTGGTCGCTGCTTGCTTGGTACGCACAAAAATCATCACCCGATTGTATCGCTCTTTATCTTCCAACATCCACACCAAATAATTCAATTTGGTTTTGAAGTTGGGGATTTCATAGACCCGCAAAGTAACCGTTTCAACCGTAGTTGCTTGGGGCTCAACTTCAATGCGAATCGCATAGTCAATAAATTCATTTGCCATCTTTTCGACCTTTGGAGGGTAGGTTGCTGAAAAGAGAAGGTTTTGGCGTTTGTTGGGCAAGACTTCTTGGATTTTGCGGATTTGAGGCATGAATCCCATATCCATCATTCTGTCCGCTTCGTCAATCACGACCCATTTGATTTTTTTGAATTCCACATACTTCAATTTGTACATATCCATCAACCGACCAGGTGTTGCCACAATAATATCTGCTCCATTATGGGCTTCCCAATCTTCAATTTGCTGCTTTTTTCCGACTCCACCATAGAGCGCAATAGTTCGGATATTGGTGTATTTCGACAACATTTTTGCCCGTTCTTCAATCTGCATACAGAGCTCACGAGTAGGAGCCAATACCAAAGCTTTGGGTTGTTCTCCTTGTGCATACTTGATTTGAGTCAGCATTGGGAGTAAATATGCGGCTGTTTTGCCCGTTCCTGTGGGCGCAATCCCAATCACATTTTCTCCAGATTTAACGGCTGGAATCGCTTTCTTTTGGATGGGTGTAGGTTCTGTAAAACCCGCATCGTCAATGGCATTGAGGAATTGACGGGTAAATTTAAATTGTTCAAATGTATTGGACATTGTTTGAATTGTTGTATTGCTTTATTGTTAAATGGCTGAATTGTCTTATTGCCGTATAGTTGGGTTAGGGATGTAGAAATAAATAGGCTACTCAAATTTTATAAAGGTATTTTTGCCTTCCTAAAAGGAAAAAGAACGAGTAAAATGTGTAGGCTATTATTTGCTAAATCCCTTACCTTCACTTTTTTGAAGAAGATAATCTCACTTCCCACTTCCGACCTCTCACTTCCCTTCTTCAATCATCTCCAAAACCTTTTCCAACTGCGTATCCTTTCCCTTCAAAAAATCACCATAGCTTTGTGAAACTTCAACGTTTGGCGGTACGCCTTTGTTGAAAGGCACATCGGAATCAACATTGTACTCCAATTTGACCAAAGGAATCCGCACACTAATTTTGGAATTTGGCAGTGTTTTGACCGTCCAAAAACCTGCAAAAGCGAGGTAATAATTGCCACCACTTTCTTCGCCGACAACTACTGCCCGATTTTTGGAGTGCAAATGTGCGGCAAAAAGTGCAGAAGCAGAGTATGAACCGCCATCTATTAGTAAATAAACTTTTCCACGATAGCCCAAATTTCGTTTGGGTTGGCGGGTTTGGGTGAAACTTTTGCTCGAAATGTAGTCATTGTTCATGCGTTTGAAGTTGAAACCCAAGATGATTTTCTCCCAAAATCCTACGCTTGATACTGCTTTTGCCTTGGCAGTCATGGCTTTGTTGGTACTGAAAGGTTCTTTGGAGACATATTGCATCAGTTTGAAGCTGTTCCTTAGTGCGCCCCCGCCATTGCCTCGAAGGTCAATGATGAGATTTTCGGCTTTCTGGTCTTTGATTTCCCGAAAAGATGCCCGCACTTGCCCCAAAAAGTTCAAACCATAATCGCTGTCTAAGTCCACAAAAGCACGAATTTTTAAGAGGGCAGTTTTTTCGTTCATCCACTTCAATGTAATGTTTTTGGGCGCTTTTCCATAATGGGTTTTGAAGTTTTTGTGCATCGTTTTTGAAGTGAGCGCAGGTATCGAAATGTTCTGAATCTCTGCCTCTTTAGGGCGCAGATATTGCAGCTCAAAACTGTCGGGTCGTCCAAACCATTCTGCAAATCGACTGGTGAAATAGCGCAGATTGTAGTAGTTTTTACCCGTTTGGTTGTCGCCATCTGAGCCACGAGTAGTATTTCGATAAAAAATTTGCAGGATGCTGTCTATGGGCATTTGATTGATGGTCAAAATTTCTATGCCCTTGAAAAGTGTGCTGGTATCTGTTCCAAAATTCTTGTTGACCAGTATTTTTCCTTCAATTTGTTTCAATTGCAGTGGAAAATGTTTTTTAAGCTTTTGAGGTGTTTTTTTACTTCCTTTACCAGAGACCAACAAACGGGTGTGTCCACATTGAATGTGCAGTATAAGTGGAGCTATTTTTTCTCGAAAAGCTGTTTTGGTAAGGGGGGATTGAAGGGATTGAAAAATGCTGTCGTAGAGCTGGTTGTAGCTTTCTTTGTCTTCAAAATGATACATCCCTGGGTGAATGTCCTCCAGTGCGTCTTTGAGAAAAACGATATCCTTTTGGAGTTTTTCGACAGGGATTTCTTTTGGG
>JBGCDY010000834.1:0-5273 GCA_045105835.1 Chitinophagales bacterium | reverse complement strand
TGTGAAAGAATCCAAACGAGAGTGGTTGGCTTTTCGCTACGAACCCTTGAAGATATGGGGGATTTGCAGCTTATCGGTGATGACTTTCACCTTTTCGGCGACTTCCATACAAAGCGATTCGCTTTCTACGGCACAGGGCCCTGCAATTAAGAAAAAGTTGTTTGCAGAAAGGTGTTGGATTTGTGGAATGTTGTTTATCAAGAGGTTGTTATTTTTTGTGTTGAAAATAGTTTAGGTGATTTCTATCGAATGTATAGGCTTGCAGGTACAGTTTTTTGATTTTTATTCTCATTTTAATTTTCATTCACCTAAGCGGTGATTTCTATCCAATTGTTTTCGGGGTCGAGCACCACGCTTTCGTAATAACCATCGCCTGTCCACCTTGGTTCGCCAACAATGGAATAGCCATCTGCCCTTAATTTGTTGGTCAAGTCGTTCACTTTTTGCTCACTGCCCACCGAAATGGCAAAATGGATAATGCCTATGTATTGCTTCAAAACATCGTTTTGATTCTTTGGAATATCGGCTTTGTGCATCAATTCCAATCTACAACCTTCATCGAAGGAAATGAAGTAGGAATAGAAACTTTTCTTTGGATTGTGGTACCTTTCTCCTGCCTGTCCATTGAAGTATTGTTCATAAAAACCTTTCATTTTTTCGAGGTCTTCTACCCAAATGGCTAAATGTTCTATTTGCATGGATTTGCTGTTATTCAGATAAGTAATTGTGCCACATTTCCTCTTGTTCCTCCGTCATATCCCCACTGATTGCAAAATTAATCTTTCTATCCAATACCTCCTTGATTTGCAAAAAATCTTTAAAATCGCAGGTCACTTCTTGAAGGGCTGATAACTGCTTCAAAGGAGAAAAATCGCTTGCTTCAACATCATACAAGGTGAGATTTTTCAGCTTTTGAAGGCTTGTGAGGCAGCCGATATTTTGGATATTGGTGTTGGAAAGATTGAGGCTGATTAGATTGGTGAGTTTTGACAAACCTTCAAAAGAGCGAAAAGAGTTCTTGCTGATATCCAACTCTCTTAGGCTTTTTAGTTTTTCGATTGCAGTCAAATCGGTCAAACTTGTAGATTCTACACTCAAACGCTTCAATTTTTTGAGTCCTAATAAACCGTCCAAACTCTTCAATTTCAAGCCGAATAAATTCAACTCTGAAAGGTTAGGTAAGTCCTTCAAAACGGACACATCTTCTACCGCAGTAAGAGACAAATACAGTTTTTTCAGCTCCTTCAAATGCTTCAAAGAATCAATGTCTTTGATTGGATTTGCAGACAAAATCAATTCTCTCAAGCCTGTAAATTTTTCGATTGGCTTCAACTCTTCAATTCCTTCTCTCAAGAGATTTAAAGATTTGAGTTTGCCAATTGCTGCAAAATCGTCCAACTTTTTGGAGTGGTTCAATAAAACTGTTTTCCACGTATCACTCAAGGAAGCATACCAAACTTCAAAAGATTCACCTTCTTTTTCCAGCGAATCTTTTGACACTCCAAAGGGTAAATCCAAATCCGAAAGCGTATCCAAAAAATGGGTATTTTGAGGTGTTTTCAAAAACCAAATGTGTACGTCGTCTTCTTTGTAAAACACAAAGTTATTGGATTGGAGGTGAAAAAGCACAAACTTCATAAAATCCGAGATACTCAAAGCAATGACATACCGCATTTCTTCATCTCTACCCGAATTGATAAGCTGACCATAGATTCCCTTTTCGTCAGGGTCTAAATCCACTGCAATATTGTTTCCGCCATAGTCTTTACCGATGGGTAAATAGAAGCGATTTGCGTAATTTTCTTTCACAAAGTCAGATGGAATGGAAATAACCGCACTGTCCAAAGTAGAATTGCCTTCATCTGCAATTTCTGCCCATGTCTTCCATTCCTCCCAAGCGTCTTCAATGCTCAAAAAAGGCAAGCCAAAAAAGAAACCAAAGCTCTCTGATTCGCCATTGTGCCAACGGTAGAGATTTTTAAGGTCTTCTGGTAAGGGTTTTTGAAGGGCATCCTCCAAAGCCTGAATTTGTTCCTCCGATGCAGGAGGATTCAGGGAAGCAGCTAATTCGGGAAAGGAATCTTTTAGGAAAGCTTCTATTTTTTGTAGGCTTGTTTTCATTTTGATTTCTTTTTAGTTTCCAACTCTCTTTTCATGCTAAAACCACAATCTATCAATTGCTTCACAAAAGTGGAGTCTATTTCTTTTGAAACAATTTTTCCGTTTTTGATTTTCTTAAAATCCCATTTTTCTGCTAGTACTATTTCGTATAAATCCTCCAAAAAAGGTATTTTTTCAAAAGAAGGAATACTATCTTTTGGCATTTTTTCCCAATCAGGAAGATGACTGTAATAGATAATTTTCACCAATTGTTCCTTTTCCCAATACATTTTTCTGTTTACATATCCCAGCTCACCACTAAGGTTGGAGTCTGTTAATAGTAAGTTTTTGTTTTGATAATATCCGTCCAAAGCTCCTCCACAATAAGATTTATTAATGTAAGAATATCCTTGTAGTTTGTGGTGTTTTACCAAAGAATCAATTCGGTAGACAATACTATCTATCTGTTTTTTGGTCAAATTAGTGGGCTTAAAATGAACTGCGTGAGTTTCCTTTATTTCAATGTTTTTTTGAGCTAAATTTTTAGTGATAACAGGTTCTTTGGGAGTTGATTGGATGATTTTCTCTTTATCAGTCTGACAAGAAATTATCAATAAAATCCAAATTAAAATACCTATTTTAAACTTCATATTTTTTACAAAGTGTGATTTGCCAATAAATCTTCAATCTCACCTTTTAACTCCGTCAAAAAAACACTACTCCTTTGATTAACAACAATTCCATTCTTCTTATTCTCCAATAACTCTGAAAAATAACTTTCTTCAATATTCACTTCAACCACCATTCCGTTTCTCGCTAAGGTATTTCTGGCAATAACTTGCGGCAAATTAGTTGCTCCCGATGTCCCCAAGACAAACAGAATTCCAGCCTCCTTGGAGATCCTCAAAACACTTTCTCGCTTGAAATATTTTTCGTCGTAGTATTCATCAAACCACAAAACATGAGGCCTCAAATTCTCACTACATTTGGGACACCTCAATAGTTGCCATTCCTGTTCTGTAATCACTTGTGGATTTCGATTCTTCAAGTCAAAACCTTTCGGAAAAGGATACAACTCCTTAGAGCATTCATCACCACATCTCACAAAATCAAAATCCCCATGAATCAAAAATGTCCTTTCTTCCGAGCTTCCCGCTTTTCGATGCAATCCATCCACGTTTTGGGAAATCAAGGCAAATTTGTCTTTCAACTGCGCTTCAATTTCTTTCAACATCCAATGACTTTGATTCGGTTTTGCAAATTCGGTGGTAGACTTTCGGTAAAGAAACCACTTCCAAACTTCCTGAGCTGCAATGTTGAACATCCTGAAAGTCCCTATCTCTTGTGCCTTGTAGTTTTTTGAACCCGAAACCCAATAACCATCCTTGCCCCTAAAAGTGGGAATACCACTCTCTGCGGATATTCCAGCCCCAACCAAAAAGACTACCTTTTTTTTAGTTGAAAGACAATGTTTTAACTGTTCAATGATTCTTGCTTCCATTCTATTTATTTGGTTTTTATCGCTTCCGCAACCGTTCCTGAATCTGTGATAATCGTTCCCAAAACACCACCCAATTTGTAATTGTCATAACCCACAAAATGCAAACCTTCAAACTTACCTTCACCAACGACTTGTTTTGGCACATCATATTTGTCCAACAAACCATCCGTCGTCTCCAAAAAATCCTCCAACTGCGAGCGATAACCCGTACAGGCAATCACTGCATCAAAATTCTGACTTTCTCCATTTTTGAAAGTAAGCCCTTGCTTATTGAAGTGTTCGATATCAGGCAAAACCTTGATTTTTCCAGCCTTGACCTGCGCCACTGTTCCAATGTCAATCACAGGCGTTTTACCCGTAGTTTTCAGTTGAACAGTAGGATTCATTGTGGACATCGGAATGCCGTATTTGGTCAAGTCGCCAATCACAACCTTGCGAATCTGCATCCCCAACCAATCGCCGAAACCAAAAGGTAGCTTGGCTAAAATTTTGGCAGTCAATTGAACAGGTCGCCCATTGACATCCCTCGGCACAAAATTAATTGGACTGCGAACCGAAATATAGGTATCCACTCCCTTTTCACTCAAATCCAAAGCCACTTCCGCACCCGTATTGCCCATGCCGACCACCAACACTTTTTGACCCGCAAAAGGAGCTGGGTTTTTATAGTTTCGGCTGTGAACAATCTGCCCTTGATAGCTTTCTTGTCTCTTCCAAGTCGGAAGATTGGGCACACGATTGATGCCCGTGGCGATGACCACATTTTCGGCTTCAAATGATTGTCCTGTGTTTGTTTTTACCAACCAAGAACCTTCGGTTTGTCGTCGAACGGAAGTCACCGAAGTACTGAAGTGAGGCTGTATGTCAAATTCTTTGGCGTAGTTTTCATAGTATTTCACCAAATCCAAACGAGGCACATAAGTTGGGTATTCTTTGGGGAAAGGTAGGTGCGGCAATGCCGACAATTGTTTGACGGTGTGGAGGTGCAAACGGTCATAATGTTGTGTCCACGACCAAGCAATTTTGTCTTTTTGCTCAATGACTTCAAAGGAAATGTCCATTTTTCGCAAGCGACCCGAAACGGCTAATCCTGCTGGACCTGCGCCAATAATGAGGTTGGGAGTTTTTGTAGTAGGCATCTGATGGTGATTGGTTGATTAGTAATCAGTGATTCGTTATAGAAAGACTGTCTTGATTTTGCAAGTGCAAAGTAACAAGAAAAACGTTTTTTATTGAAGCGAAGAAACCGAAATGAATAGAATTTTGTTTGGAAATCAATGAAAAACTACAAAATGACCTTAGAAAAACTCACTTACCAATTCATAAAGGAACTTCAAAAGTTTGACTACGAACTCGCAAGTTCTGACCGATTGTGGGAAATTTTGTTTCCAAGTCAAAAGGATAAAGAGTGGCATTCTCTCCGTATTCTAACCTATCAAAACACGTTTTACATCTATCACATAAATGGAGAGCTTGGTTCATTGGAGGTTGTGCCAAATGAAAATGTGAACATAGAGGAGTCGTTTGTATTTGAAGATGATGAATTAGAGAGTCAATGGCTTCAATTATTACAAGGGGCAAATAATTGGTTAGAAGCAGTAGAAAAAGATTGGGTTCAAACATATCTTCGGGTGCAAACAGAATATCCTTTGGAATATAGATGGGGCATTGT
>JBGCDY010000833.1:0-4152 GCA_045105835.1 Chitinophagales bacterium | reverse complement strand
TGGGGTAAAAGTATGTTGTTTGCAGTGATAAAAATCGGAAAAACATGTATATTTCAAAAGTTATTCCAAGTATTTTCTACTGTTTTGATACGGTTAACCCAAAAAGCTCGCCTTCCGAAGAAAGCGAGCTTTGATTTGCTGAGTACAGCGAATATTTGATTGTGAGAAAAACTGAAATGGGTTTTTACTGCACCTTCCACAACGCACTCCCCCAATTCGGGTCAATCTTACCAATCTCAATTTTTCCATTCTGATTGTGGATGTATTTTTCTTTATTCCAATTGTTTTGAATACGTACCCACCCACTATGTGTAGGAACAAGTTTCCACAAGGCACTTGCCCAGTTGGGTTGGATTTCTACCACTTCTAATTTGCTCCCTGAAAAATTCAAATACAAGTTTGGTTTCCATTTATTTTGAATACGAACCCAGCCACTATGTGCAGGAACTATTTTCCATTGAGCACTCCACCAGTCGGATACGGCGTTGGCTTGGATTGGACCATCTTCTATCTTCCCATTTTGATTGTGGATGTAATGGTTTTTTTTCCAGCTATTCTGAATGCGGACATAACCAGGAGACGCTGGTTTCATGGAATTGGAGGTTGTTGTTTTTGGAGTAGGTGGTTTGGGAGTAGTTGTACTGGTCTGTGTAGAAGGCTCCACACTAACTACCTTCCACCATATTAATTTATTTTCCTGTTCGAATCCATCCAGTTCATTAAGTTCCACTTTTTCATTTTCAAGGTATACCGTCTCATAAGGAGCAGTAGGTCCTTGAATTTTTACCAAATCGGGATCTTGTTCATTTTTTGGATAAAACCCCCATACCAAACCACCCCAAGTAGGTCTGTGTTCAGTTTTTGTAATTGTGAATTCCCCATTAATCCTATCAAGATAGAGTTCTGGATTCGAACGATTTTGGAGTCCTCCAATGTTTTTGCTGCTTCCAATGTGAATAAATTTCCATTGTGCACTTAAATCGTTGGCTTGGATAGGACCATTTACCAGTTTACCATTTTGAATGTGGAGGTAATGGGTGTTTGTCGAGCTATTTTGAATTCGAATAAAGTCATTATCCAACCAAGTATAACCTGTGGGTTTGGGTTTGGGTTTGTTTGTGGTAGTAGGTTTGGGCGTTGTCGTTGGTTGGTTGGTGACGGCATTCGCATTGGGATTTGGTTTGTTCGTTGGCGCTTTGTTATTGGAGAGGATGAATGACCAATAGGCATTTGGTCGGTTGTTGTGTGGTTGATGATAGGTGTTGTTGTCTGCCACATCTCCCGCCACCAATGCTTTGTTGTATTTGCGGTCGGTAATAATGTACTTTCCTGCAATGGGACTCGGTGTGATTTTCCACTGAGCGTTTGTTTGTCCTTTTGGGTCTTGATGTCGAATACTGCCGCCATTGTAACCCGTTACCACCAAGGCTTTGTTGAATCGAAGGTCGTAAATATAGTAATAGCCGTCACCTGTTGGGATGAAATACCAATAGGCATCTGTGCGTCGAAAGTCTGCCAATTGATGATAGACAGCACTACTATATATATTACCCGTCACCAATGATTTGTCGTGCTTGGCATCGGTGATAAAGTAGGTAGCATTCAAATCTACCAATTGGTTTTTGGGTTGGGGTGTGGTGGTATTTGTTGTCTGAGTTTGAGTAGCTGGTTTCGGCTGAGGCTTGGGTTTGTTGGTGGTTGGAGTAGATTTTGGAGGAACAGGCTTTTCAGCTTCAACGGTGTAAAAGAATCCCTGATTGCCTCCTTTCGCTCCAATGTTTGCGCCTTTTTTAAAATTGGAGTGGTCTTTTTGAACAGGAACAGCAAAGCGACCGTCTGCCATCCTTCCAAAAGCATATATGTCCAATTTCTGGTGCATCCAAGCCAGTTGAATTTCTGAGGGAGTCGCTACTTCCCATCTTCTTACTGTTGCAATGTTTTGAGCTTGACCGAGGGAAAGCCCTGTTTGGCTGTGGAATTTGACCACTCGATTTTTGGCAGGCAGTTTCGTCAAGTTATAAAAGTCTCCTTTAAATTCAAATCCTGTTAGAACACCTTTCTTATTCAGTTTCAATCGAAAAGCCTTTCCGTTATGGTCATTTTTGTAGGGGTTGTTGCCAATTGTTGCATCCAATATGCTTTGGGCGAAATTGGGTTGGGTTGCCCAAGAAATATCATTATCATTTTTCCAAATAAGCGTGCCGTTTGCTCCTTCGATGAAGCTTCCGCCGTGATAGCTGTTGATGTAGGGATTTCGTTGGAAGCTGTGGTTCAGTAAGGCTTCTTTTAAGGCTTGCTCGTGTCCAGGTGCTTGTATTGCCCAAGTTGGACTGAACCAATTGGATTCGATTGGAGAGAGTTGGAGGCTTTGGTTTTGGGTGTGTAGGTATAGACCGTCTTCTGTTTTGATTCGGTACCAATTGGAGGTAGTGCCTGTTCGCTCAATGACCCAAGCCCCAAAATGTGCGATTGGATAAGAGGCGGGTTCTTGTAGGGATTCAAGCACGAGGCGAGTCGTTTTTTTGTCAGCACTGTTGTATTTTGCCAATAAATACTTTCCGCTTGCAACGTGTTGAATGCGTGCCCTTCCTTCCATCACATAGATGATTCTCCAATTTTTTTCGTCGTCTGCTTGTGCTTCTCCCAAGAGTACATTCCCGTTTCTATCGGCTTGAATGGATTTGTTCAACCAAGCATTTTGGAATTGAACAATTTGTGAATTTGGTTGGCGATTGCTTTGGAGGAGTGGCACGGCGGGTTTTCTTCCTGATGTGGGCTGGTTTTTTACGTAATAAAATCCGTCATTTGTCCCTCCAATGTTTTTGTTCAGTCCTATTTTGTAGGTTTTTCCTTTGGAGTCGGTAAAGGTGCTTGTGACGGGCATGACAAATGAGCCGTCTGCAATCATTCCTCTTGAACCAGATTTTTGTAGGTAAAATAGGGCTCTAAGGACTTCTGCTTCGGTTGCCAACCTCCAATTATTGGAGTAGGCAAATTTTTGGGCGACCTCCAATGTCTGGTCAGGTGCTTTGAAAAACTGTACGTCTAAGACTTGCACTCCGTTTAAGCCTTTCTTTTTGCCATATTCATTTGGAATTTCAGGGTACTCAAAGGTGAGCTGACCTCGTTCGGCAGGTAGGGAAACATTGAAGTAGAGTAGTTCTTTGAAAACCGTAATTTTTCGACCATCCATCTCGTCTTCAGAAACTGGAGGGTTGGGATTCAAGGAAGCCGTTATGTTTTTTAGCTTCCATTCGGCTGCTTCACGAAGCTGTTTGTCATAGTTTTGTGTAATGATAATATCCGCCACTTCTTCTCCAATGAGCATTCCTGCTGAGACCAATGTACCAACTATGCCTGCAGCAGCACCTACACTTCCCATCGTTACGGATTTTCCGACTGCCTTTCCTACAATCTTCCCTATTACTGTCTTCACACCTTTTGCAGTCTTTCCGAGTGCTTTTGTTATTTTTTTGCCAGCATTTTTCAAAGCCTTCGCTGATAATTTTTTTGTGGCTTTCTCAGCTGCCTTTTGGGCGTTTTTTTCTACTACTTCTTCCGTGATTTCTTGGGTGACTTTTTGGGTAGCTTTTTTGGCAGCGTCATCTGCCACATCGTCGGCTTGTTTACCTAATTGCCTTTTCATCTCTTCATAAGCATCATCTACATCCCTTGCTCTAATTTCAGCATTGGCTTTCGCATCAAAATTTGCTTGCACATAAGCTTGTTTGTACACATAACTACCTGTTGCGACCAAACCCAAGGTAGCAACACCCGCTCCAATTGTTCCCTCCAATACTTCGTGCATGTCTCCTCCAAGTGCTTTCAGATTGACTCGGTCTCCAAAATCGGGAATGGTGCTTGCCATTGTTGGTGCTAACAATTTTGATAATTGTTTGTCCCCTTTGGGCGTGGAATAGATTTCATTGATTTCGTCTTCAATGAAGCCTTTTTTGGAAGCTCTGTCTCGCATTACGTCCTGCCAAACACTCAGGGTTGGAGGCTTGTATCCGCCCTGAGGAGCAGGTAGAAGCCTGGCATCGTCTGCTCCTATATGGATTTTCCATAGCTCTAATAATTCAATAGCATAGAGCCACTCTTTGCAAGAGATACAATTGTTGAAGCGTTTTTGATAGGCTGTTTGGGCGGCAT
>JBGCDY010000832.1:0-2113 GCA_045105835.1 Chitinophagales bacterium | reverse complement strand
GTTTTCCGAGAATCAAAAGAATACAACATTTGAATGGAAAATATAAGACGCTGAAAAATTATCGAAGAGCTATTTGACCCGTAAATATAAATGATGAAAAAACATTGATTAATGCTCGAAAACCTTAACTTAATGACATTGTCAAAAACCCACCATAAATATATTTTTGAATCAACTGTTATTTTCCTTTTCCCTTTTTTACTAATTGCCATAGATTTAGGTGGATTTTTATTAGGTGCTGATTTTTTCTTTTTAATGGAAGCGAACTTGGCTATCAACGCAACTCACCTCACTTACGTTAAAATCACAGGTCATTTTTGAACAATTCAACGGAGCGAGTGATATGCTCCATAGCGGCACATAGCCGCTCTGGGAGTATATGCATTTTCTGCTCAGTTTTTCTTTTTTCTATTCGTAATGCCTTTTTTTAATAATATTGTTATGTATTTTTATTCTGTTTTTATCAGCTTTGTAGAGTGATTGCCAATTTTCAATACATAGACGTTCGGAGGTAATGATGATAGGTCAATTGTGTTGATATTAGAATTTAGTCTTCCGCTTGACACCAGTTCTCCAAAAGTTGAGTAAACTCTAAATTCTTTTTCCTTTGCTATCTCCATTTCGATCGTTAGCTGTGAATTTAAAGGATTGGGATAAACCCAATACTTTTCTTGCTTGCGATTATATTCATTTATTGAAGTTGTCGTACATCCAATTAATCCATTAATGTCGAACTTTGAAACAAATTGCCAAATTTCTATGTTAGCGTCAATCGTCATATTCCCAAAACTCCCAGGCCAATCATGTCCTCCTCCAATCACCTTTAATTCCTCCACATAGGCACAACCTGCTGCAGTAGACCAAGTATATCGCTCTACACTTGAACTTACAGTACTCACAGCAGCAGTTGTATCGCAATTGTTATGGGTTGCCCAATAATTATGCGTTGCTGCCGCAGAAAGATAATATTCTATACCGCCAAATGTCAGTCCATTGTACGGAGAAATAAAGTCATCCGTGCCAAGTATTGTAAGAACACCGCTGGGATGAACCGGGTTGCAATAACTATTTGGATTGGCTTGCATCGTTCTGGCTACGGCACCAATAGCTGCAACTCTGTTATTGAGCTTACAGGCAAGTTCGTAGGAAAATTCACCTCCTAAGGAATACCCGCAAGCATATATTCTGTTCTGATCAATTTGATAAGAACTGGCAATCGAATCAATCAATGCGCTAATAAAGGGTACTTCATCGAAAGTTTCTGGCGTTTTAGGAAGCCAGTTCAGAGAATTTCCATCACTTGGGTCCTGGCGTGCCTGGGGATAAACAAGAATAAAATTGGCAGTGTCGGCAATGGGTCTCATATCGGCTGTTGTCTGCCAATTAGCAATGACATCATTACCTCCATGAAAGTTGAATAATAAAGGAAAACTCGTAGTTCCATCATAACTTGCTGGAACATAAATACTATATTCTCTTGTTAAGCTATTATGCTGTATGGTTTCGCTAATGTATCCTTGAGCATAGCTTACACTTAGAAAAGCAGTAAACACCAAGAGTGAAAAAAATATTTTCATTGTCATATATAATCACTTTAAGGTTTGCCATTAATCTATACCGTTCGAAACTTGTGTTACCTTACTTTTAATGGAGCAGAACTCGTATATTAATACACCAAGATGCATTAATCTCACAAGTCATTTTTGAACAATTGAGTTAATATTTATTGTATACTTTTTTGGTTTTTAAAAAAAATAAACCTCCTTTATGTATCAAATAGTTGACATTTATGGGTATTAACTATACCACGCTTCCAAAATACCAACAAATACCCATTTTTCAAAACTTATTATTCTTGGCTTCAAAACAAGTCGTTCCCCATCATCCCCCCACCAAAGCAAAACCTGCCCAATCCACTGGCTCTACCATACCATTTTCCATCACCTCCAATTTTGCTTTCCGCAAAGCTTGGGCATAATTTGCGCCCTTCAATACATACCGAAAAAATGCCTCCACCAATTGCCGAGTAGAATCTTGCGGTACTTTGAAAAGTGAATAGATGATATTGGAAGCCCCTGCATACAAAAAGCCCCGATTCAATGCCATCATTCCT
>JBGCDY010000831.1:0-9024 GCA_045105835.1 Chitinophagales bacterium | reverse complement strand
TTATTGGAACGTAAGTTTAAAGTTTGTAACCCTGTGAGATTTTCTAAAAAATGGGTGTCTTCGATTTCATTATAACGAAGATCTAAAATTTGTAGTTGTAAACAATATTGTAAAAAAACAGCTTCTCTGAGAGTAGTATAGTATATACAGAGTTTTTGAAGATTAGATAACATTTGTAAAGAATCTATTTTCTGAACTTTCCATTTCTTATATTCATTAGATCCTCCTATGTATAAATTAATTAGTTTTTCAAGTTTTCCAATGGATACAGGGATAATAGAGAGTTCATTGTCATTTCCACAATTAGGGCTATTTACCCATTTTTGTTTTTTTTCATCCCAATAATCATTGCTTAAATACAGTTCTTCCAAGTGTGCCAATTCAAACAATTCTGGCACTTCTTTTTCCAAATCCCTCAATCCACAATTCCCCAAATCCAAACTTTTAGCTTGGGTGCGTTTGTTTTCTGCGATGAGTTGTTGGGCTAATGCGCTCATGTTTATGGTTTTTTGGAGGTGTTTTCTATTGAAGGTAGAAATATAGGGAATCCTATTTATATAAACAACCAAATACAAAAACGAGTGCCGATAAATCTTTTAAGGTTTATCAGCACTCGCTTTGGAATATTTATGCTTGTAAAATCAAGTCGAAATCACCTCTCTAAAGGCTATTTCGTTCTTCGTGCAGCCTCTCGTACTTGCTGAACCGCAGGAAGCAACAAACCCACAAAATTTTCGCAGATTGCCACACATTGTTTTTCGTAAGTGTCGTAATAGCTTACAGGCGCACTTCCGTCGGCACAAGGCATTGCAATGTAATCTGCACAAGGGCTATCGGGGCGGAAGGGGTGAAATTGTCCATTGATGCTTCTACCTATGGAGGATGGTTTGCCATCTGTGATGAGAATAAGGAGTTTGCTCCTGCTATTGGAGGACAATACATGTTTCCCATCTTTCAAATCGGAAATATCGAAAATTTGAGTCGGCTTTTGTTTGTCTTTGGAAGAAGCGTTTGTTTGTGCTTGTAGCGTCGAAAGCGTAGTTGCCATCAAAGCAAGAAGAAAAAAGATTCGAGAGAAAGTGTGAATTGAATGTTTCATGTTGAAAATTTTGAGGTTTAAACGAATTTGTTTGACCTCATAGACGTTGGGGCAAAGTAGTTTGGGACAAAATGTTGAGAAGGTTGGCACTTTTTTGTGGAATTCACTGTTGTAAAATGGTAAAATCACCAAGGTAGCGGTAAGTTTCCTTTTTTGAGTGCTATTAAATAGCGTAATAATTTTATCTTTGGTTCAAATATTGGAGGGAGGTATCGGATACCTTCAAGGTATCCGATACCTGAGGAAACTAAAAACTAAAAACCAAAACAACAATATGTCTCACGTACCTACTATTTTGATTGGCTTAGGCGGATTGGGTTCCTACATTGTGGACACCATCTACAGTTGGATACCCGAAGAAAGACGAAAAAGAGTCGCCATTCACGCTTTTGATACCAATGTGAACGACCTCGCCAAGTTAAAGCACTTGACCAAGGAGCATGTCACACAGACGAGTACCAATTGGACAGTTGCCGAATATTTGCGGATGGCGGATGATTCGGTCAAAGATTGGTTTCCCTACGAACAAAGCGAAGTATTGCGGAAATCACTGACCGATGGAGCTGGGCAAATTCGTGCTGTGTCTAGATTGGCGTACCGTGCTGCCATGGAAGGCGGTAAACTCAACAAATTGCACAGCAGCATCAACCACATTTTCAGCGAAACAGGTGGCGAAATGAGCAGCAGCGCAAGGGTGATGATTGTGTGTTCGATTGTGGGAGGAACAGGCGCAGGAATTTTCCAACAAACTGCCATGTATCTCCGAGACGTATTGGAGTATGATTTTCGCCGCAAAAACGTATTGATACGGGGTGCATTCATGTTGCCCGATACCTTGGTTTTGTCGAATGTGATTCGAGGAGACGAAGTGGAAAACATTCGAGCCAATGCCTATGCGAGCATCAAGGAGCTGAATGCCATCACCAAAAATGCGAGTTCGGGTGCAGAAACACAAACCAATATCGAACTCGAATACAAGCCGAATCAGGTAGATTCACAAGGACGATTGGACCACGTGATTACCTCTCGAAACTTGCCTTATAATTTCTGTTTCCTATTTGACTTTGAGAATACAGAAAAGAACAACCTCAAATTTTTCCCCAATTATATCAATCAAGTCGCTCGTTCGACCTATCTCGATTTGTTCAGTCCGATGAGCAATGACCGATTCTCCAAACAAGACAACCAAATCCTTTCGCTCATCGCCCAAAATGGAATGAGTCGTTATTGCGGTGCGGGTGTTTCCTCTTTGGTTTATCCTTACCAAGACATCATCAATTTTGCTGCATTGAAGTGGTCAACCGACAGTCTTTCAAATGATTGGCTAAAGATTGACGAACAGTTTGAAGCGGATTTTAGACAATACGAAATTGACCTTAGAAACGGGATTCCAAGAGACAAACCACAAATAGGCGACCGATACATGGACATTTTGTTCCGTTTTGCGACCCAACAAAATCCCCAACCTTTCTTCAAACTCGCTTATCGTTCGGTACACACTTTGGACAAACGAGGCGAAATCGGAACACCAAAAGCACAATTGTTCATCGAAACCATCATGCGCCGAATCGAAACGGTGATTAACGATGATGAAAAATTGAGTCAATTTGCAGCCGAATCGGGTTTGGACGAAAACCGATTGCAAAATAAAGACACGGCAAGGGATGAGGTCAACAACCGTGAAGAGGGCTTGTATTACTACGAACAAACCATCCGCAAATTTATCCACAGCACCAAAAATTACTTGGTGAACGAGATTATCCTACAAGATGGCGACCACGAAAACATGTTGAGTGGCGATGAATACAAACTCAATACTTGGCTGCTAAAAGAGCCAGAAGCTCTTCATCCTGTGTCGATTCGATATGCACTCTACCAAATCGAAAGCTTATTGGAGCAGCAAATCAAGGAAATGGCTCCTGTCAATCAGAAAATCGAACAGGCGATTGACCACTACAAAAAAAGCTATGACCTCGACGATACCGAAGACTATGTAGAATCTGCAGATGATCGCATGGACTTGGCAAACCGTCAAGGATTCTTTGGGCGATTGCTCAACAATCAGTTCAAGGACTTTGTAAACGAATACATCGACAAATCCAACCGTCACTTCAATAATTTGTCTCGCTTCCGCAAAGACAGACTCACCGAGTTGGTCTTCCGTGACCTGCAAAAAGCGGTGAAAGAAATGTCGGAAGATTGGGAAAAGTACTTCAAAAACCTTCGAGACGTTCGCAACAGCCTCAAAAATGAGCTGAACATCACCATCAAAAAACACGACAATTCGGGCGACCCAACGATTAAGTATGTCTTGAGTTCGGAAAAGAACAAAAACAAACTTTGGGAAACCGTGAGAATGAATGTGGCGAGTGATGAACTGCCAAACGAAATTTCGGAGCAAATCTACAAAGGTCAGTACAGCCGATTTGTCAAGCGCCGCAAAGGAGCTTACCTAACCGAGCAGCGTGCCGAGAAAGTGGAGGAAATGTTCCGCAACGATGTCTTGGCTTGGTGTCAAAAACAAATGAAAAAAGAGGATGGATTGAACCTCAATTGTGTACGTGCGCTTCGCAGGGAAGCACAGTTTGACGGAATCCAAGAAGACCAAGTGGAGGCATACATCAAAGACAAAGTGCGCATTTTGAATAATTTGGCTCGTCCTTATGTTCCTTCTTCCAACAATGCAACGGAGTTGAACGCTTGGGGTGTACACCCTGACTGCATCAAAGAATTGTCGGGAACGGCTCGAAATGAACTCTTTGACGGAACGGACTTGGTGGAAGATACTGCTTTTTCTGCCTACGAAATCACCCGAAACCGTACGCTTTATGGTTTGAAGATTGACGACTTGCCGAAGTTCTATAGTGGCGACAATACAGGTGGTGTTCCTGGTGAATACTACAAAGCCTACAATTCTCGCATCCGTCAATTGACCAAAACGGGGAATACCGTCACGCCTCACCTCGACAAAAAATGGCATTTACCTGCTTATCTTCCAGAGATTTCAGACTATCGAGTACAGGAAGATATGACCAATATCAACCGTGCCTTGATTTGGGGAATCATGATGGGCTACCTCCAAAATATTGACGATTATGGTCGTTTGACTTGGTTGTTCAATGACGATTCGGGAAGTCGATTGATTCAGGAAGGTCAAGCACCTGCCGATTTCTATATCCACTCTTTGCATGAGGCATTGTTGCACAATCCGATTGTGGTCGATAAGGTAATCAGGCGATTGGAAGAACAAATGGACAGCGATTTGAAAATCAAACGAGACAAAATTGCAGAGCATTTGTTCTACGAAAAATCTCAAAACATCTATTATTTCCCAGTTGATAGAAAAACACCTGTCAACATTTTTGACCTGATTTTGCGCTACTCGGAAGGAAATCCTGGTGACCCAAGTTTGGTACAAAAAGGGAACGAACTCCTCAAAATGCTTTTGCAGGAAGTGGTGGAATACTATATTCGTGCTTTCGGTAGTCACCGCAAACACCTTGCGACCCAACAGGCACATGCTTTCATAGATCAATTGGTTGCCAATTCGACCTACTACCAAGAGGCGGATAAAATGGGCATTCAATTCAAGGCTTGGGAGAATGTGGTGAGGAAAGTGAAGAAGGGGTGATTGTAATTGAGAATGGATAATTAAAAATTGTAAAAGGCTTGAAGGGATATTCCTTCAAGCCTTTTTGTTTGTTTCTTATCGCAGGGGCGGGTTTATTAGGTTTCGATATTTAATTCGTGGTTTTAGTGGTCTTACTCCCTTAGGAGTGAAATATTTGTAGAAACTGTCTAAAGATAAAATTACCAAACCGTTAGGTTTGAACCTCAGAACCACCTTCTTATAGTGTTTGGGTTGAACTCCGATGGAGTTCTGTCATTTCTTTCTACCATTTTTCTATAAATATTCAAGTCCTAACGGACTTATCAAATCACAGTCTCTTCCGATACCTCGAAAAATTGGCTACAAAAAAGAACTATACTTGGCATTGAGGCTATTCGTGTTCAGTGCAGAGAATTCCTTTCGATAATCTATTCTTGTTCGAGGCTCTTCCTAAACTTAGGCTGCACTAAATAAGTTTTGCAACAATTATTGGACAAAGCAAATTATACGCTTGACCAATTGGCGGCCTTGTTTCGCCCCGTGCCTACCTACCAGTCTTTATTGGCGATTGCACATAGGGGGAGTAAAATTTCCTTACAAAAGCCTGATAAAGAATGGGATTTAGCGATTTCTCCTATTGAATTAACATTTTCGGAACCTAATCGTGAGGATTTGTCTTTGGTCATCGAAAACAACCAAAGGAAAAATGTGTGGAACTCAACCATTCCCAAAAACAATACTGTTTTTACCATCCGTTTGGAAGATACGGAGATCAGTGTGCCTGGGCGTTACTATCTAAAGTTGAGTAATGGCAAAGAAACCATTTTGAACGAATTCTTTGTACACAAAAACTGGATGAAATAAGCTATCAATCCATTGATAATTAGGTTATTTACTTCAAAATGACCTTTCGAAAGGTTAGTGAAATTCGAGTACCTCTTGCGACTCTTTTTCCTTCAATCATGTCCGTTTTTCGAGCTTTTATACCATGTTTCCAATGATATCGAGCGGCTTCTTTCAATACGACAATGCTTTTAGGCTTCAAAATCTGCGGCAAAACAATAGAAGGATTCTGAACATTGGTAAAATTCATCACACAAGCTGAACCCAAGCTCATCGAAATCACTGTATCTTCAAAACAAGGTTGACAATCTACATGGTCTGCAATGCCCTGCCCAGGCTCATATTCATTCACAATCACTTGGTCAGGAATCGCACCAAACAAACCTTCTTCATAGAATTTTTCTGCAAAATATTGGCAAAATTTAGGAAGTTCTCCTAAATACATGTTTGGGTTGATGCCACGACTTTTGTAATCATAAACGTAGCCGTAATGTTGAACCCTTCGCTTCAAATCTCCTCTCCACGACTGTTGGTTGATGACCTCCAGCAGCCTATTCTGTAACTTATTGTTGATATAATCAGGAATATAGGTCAGTCCTGCAATGTCTTGAATAGTACTATTTTCTGATGAAGGCGTTTCAAAAAGAGGCATGGCATTGATTTAAAAAAATAGAATAACTGAAGTTCTGCTTCTCACTTCTCCTTTCCCACTTCCTTCACCAAAATATCTGACTTCCCCCCACGTTTCTCCAACAATCGAATTGTACTGATTTCGATGCCCTTGTCAATCGGTTTCAACATATCGTACAGCGTCAGCGCAATAATAGAAGCCCCATGCATCGCTTCCACTTCCACGCCCGTTTTGTAAACCGTTTTGACCTCAATACAAATGAAAATTTGCAGTCCTTCAATGCGGTAACTCACCTGTGTCCACTCAATCGGCAAAGGATGGCAATCGGGAATCAACTCACTTGTTTTCTTAACGCCAAACAAACCCGCAATCCGCCCAGCCTCCAAAACATCTCCTTTCGGAACGGTCTTGTTCTCAATCGCTTCAATTGTTTCAGCCTTGCTCACCTTCACAATTGCCTCTGCTTTGGCATATCGGAGCGTTGATTTCTTGTGTGTAATATCTACCATCTTTGGAATGAAAATTAAAATAAGAATGAAAATAAGAATGGTCAAATTGAGTTTGAATTTGTACCTTGAATTTGAAGTTTAATTCGCATTCACCCAAAGATAACTATCATCCTCATAAAATTCCTGTTTCCAAACAGGAGCTTTTTCCTTAATCAATTCCACTGTTTGCTCCAATGCTTCAAAAGCCGCTTTTCGGTGCTTCGATTGCACATAGATGAGCATTGAAGCCTCTCCAATTTTGACCATTCCCACCGAATGTAAAATCGTCAGTTTGAGAATCCCATATTGCTGCAAAATTTCATCGTGAATTTCTTCGAAAACCTTGTTTGCCATCGGAATATAAGCCGTGTAATCAATGCCCACAACTTTTTGGTTCTCTGATTTGTCGGCTCGAATAATGCCTAAAAAAAAGGCTTCTGAACCAATGTCAAAACGGGTTCGTGCACTGCTGATTTTTTGGAGGGTGTCGAGAGGAATAGCGCCTTGGGCGATGAATGTCATAAAGTGAATTTAAGAGAAGTCCATCAATACCGCAAAGATACACTGAAAATAGGTTAGTTTAAAAAAAATGATTCTTTGACAAAAGCAGTGGTGTGAGGTTTCTGAAGTCGTTTTTGCTACTATGGAACTTCAAATAAAAAAACCAAGCCTAAACACCCGATTTAGACTTGGAAAAAGAATACTTTTTTGAGTTGAGCTGTTGTAGAGCCTAATTTTTTACGGTGATTTGGTTTGGCTGCAATAGGTGCAGAGTACCCAAAGTCATTAATAAAAGTGCCAAAATAATCAAACCCCACTGAGAAAGGGTGGGTACATCTCCTCCGTTATTACCTGCTATTTGGATTGCTGAATATGATAAGGTGACATCATTTCCGTCGCCGCCAGCATAGGACACGCCAACAAATTAAAAGTAATATCAGTTACTCCTGTTTCGGGAAATGTAATGCTTGCAGTACCGTCACCTGTTCCTCCTGCAATGGTTGTAGTAATGGTTAAGCCTCCTCCGTCTGTTAATGTGTAAGTTCCTGCTGCGTATTCGAGTGTAAGGTCATCATTTGAAGCAGCTCCATTGATATCGGTGATGGTAATGAGACCTCCTACCAGTGTAACTTCCGTTTCTTGAGCAAGTAGGTGGTATTGAGTTCCTAAGATTAAGACTATAAGTAAAAAGAGTCTGTTCATGATAATAATAATTTGGTTGGATTAAGTAATTTTTTTGATTGTCTAACAAATTCCGTGGAGAATCTAAAGACTACAATAGTCTGATTTTATAAAAGAATAATTATCAGTAAAATAGCATTGTAATTCTGTGGAAGAGAAACTATTGTAGCCTCCCTTTACTGTTTTAGTCAAAGAACCATCTTTTTTGCCAAAAAAATATTTTGACTATAGTATCATGTTGATTTTCTGAGACTTGGTTTGTTTCTTCTGAAAAGATAGAAGTTCCCTATCTATTATTCAAAAGGCTTCGATGGTGAGAAATGATGGAAGGGGTAAAACGGGTGTTACTGGTTATCTTGAGGGTGTTAAGTGATATGTTAAATGCGTGAAATGTAATTGTCATTTTTTAGTCAAAAAATTCTCTTTCCTTCAATATCCATTCTGCAAGGAGTTTTCGGCGATTACGGGCAACAGGTATGGTCTTACCTCCATAGAGGGTGACATAGTTTTCCGTAAAATTGAAGTAAAAAATTTGCTCTCTATTGATTAGATAGGGTCGGTGAATGCGAAAAAAGCCATAAGGTGCTAATACTTTTTCACATTTGCCAATAGAAATAGAGAGTGTCAAAGGAGTTCGGTCAGTACCACTCCAGTTTAATAGGATTTCTTTATTGGCAGCTTCAAAATAGAGTAAATCCTTTGAGTGTAGACGGTAAATTTTCAAAGAAGTCTGTAATACAATGACTTTGGGAATCTCAAATCTTTGGTTCGTAAACATCCTATGCTATTTTCGATTTTTATAAAAACACTTTACTGCCTCTGTTCTTCTATTGTTCTGCTCACTTAGTTTGTGGGAAAAAAATCAAAGAGGTTAACAAAATGGTGAATAAAAAAGACATATTTTTTTTATTGTATTTTTTGAATGCTGAAAATGAATAGGTTAGGGTAGAAGTGTTTTTGGGAAAATAGCGGAGAAAAATGTTCTGATGAGGACTATAATTGATATTGGAAGGTTTTTGAATATTTTTGGTAAGAATTGGATTTAAAGCCTCACTTCTCACATCCCTTTTCTGCCTTCTCACGTAGGTAAATTTTATTTCGTTCTGTATTCAATTATCAAAAACCTCATGAACTATCAAACTCAACTCGAAGGGAATAAAAAGGCTTGGCT
>JBGCDY010000830.1:0-4472 GCA_045105835.1 Chitinophagales bacterium | reverse complement strand
TCTACCAATGGCTCAAAGCCTTCTGGAGTAATGGTAGCTTCGTCTTCATCGTCTTCGTCAGGAGTGTTGTCTGTGTCATTTCCAGGCGTAGAATCTATGTCGTCAGGACCAGCAGTTTGTACTTGTGCAAAGTTGGTAATTGGTGTATCTACGTTTAAGATAAACAATGTCAAGTCCAGTGTAGCACTTTCATTTGGAGCCAAACTTCCTATTGTCCAAATACTTGTCCAAACAGCATAACTTCCTTTGGAGGCGCTTGTACTTGTGAAGGCCAAACCTGTTGGAATTGCATCTTTTAC
This sequence comes from Chitinophagales bacterium, assembly GCA_045105835.1. Lineage (GTDB taxonomy): Bacteria > Bacteroidota > Bacteroidia > Chitinophagales > UBA2359 > JAUHXA01. The sequence goes on along the minus strand of JBGCDY010000830.1, from coordinate 4,173 downwards.
ACTTACATTCGTTGCAGTTTCTGGACCTTTGTTGATTACAGTAATCGTGAAAGTTCGATTGGTGAACTTGGTCAATATAGGATTGTCAACCGTTTTGGTTAATTCCAAGTCAATCCCAGTTCCCACAGGTGCAGGGGTAATTGTCACATCGTCTTCGTCGTCCTCGTTTGGTGTTTGGTCGGTATCATTACCAGGTGTAGAATCAACATCCTCAGGGCTTGCCGTTTCTACTTGTGCAAAACAAGTGATTGGAGCGTCAATGCTGACGACTTCTACTACAATGTCCAATGTTTTGGTTTCGCCATTCGCAACTGCGCCAACCGTCCAAGTTTTAGTAGCATCGCTGTACGTACCCATGCTTGCAGTCGAGCTGATGAAAGTCAAACCAGTAGGAGGATTTACTTCAACACTAACTCCTGTTGCATCCGCAGAGCCTTTGTTTTCTAAAGTCAAGGAGTAAGTAAATTGGTCACCTGCTGCGGCTTCCGTCACACTTGCGGTTTTGGTCAATTCAAGGTCAATACCTCCATCAGAGCAAGTATTGGCAGGAGGGTTTACTGTAACACTTTCCTCACAACCCGCAGCATCTTTATCCTGAATATCAAAAGTCAATGAACCACCACTGATTTGGTAGCCAGAAAAATAAGTACTTGTACCATAATCTCCTGAAAAGAGTATCCCATTGATGAGTGTTTGCCAACCATCTGGACTACTACATTCATTTCCTTCAACGGTAAGGCTGAAATCGAAGGTGTCATCAATATCCGTGACAGGTGTACCATTGTCATCACACGAAACGCCGCTTACAGTTGGGGTAATCTCACAATTACTGACAGTAGAACCAGCACAACCTTTAATGTTGATATTGTCTATGTCCCAAACAGATTGAGCTGCTCCATTGCCTATTCTGCAATAAGGTCGTAGCTCAAAACGGAAAGTACTTGTTGAAGTGATTTCAAAATTTTGATTGGACGAAAAGTCAAAATCTTCTAGATTCCAATCCGATTCGGAAGCAATGTCGTCTTGAGAATAAATCAATTGGTTGTTTTTGTAAACTCGAATCAAGTATTTTGTTGTGTAATTATTCAAGCCAGAATCGCCTCCAATCCAATCGTAATTAAGAGGAGCTTTTTCGTAAAACCGTAGATTGGTCAATTGCCCTATCTCCGATGGGTTTAGCGTAACTTCAAACTTCAATGCCCATGAAGGGTCATAATCACTTACGCTACAACTCGATTGTGTACCAATACACATACCTATATTTCCATTGTAACCTGGTGTACATGAATGATTACCAGTGTCTCGCCAAAGGTTCGTTGCTGTTACAGATGAATATCCGCCATTATTGGGATAGTTTGGAGTGAATTCAGAATAATCTGCATTGCTTCCCCCTGTATTACTATCGCAAGATTCCATATTCCATTTGACCAAACTAACTGAATTACAATCAATTGATTCGCAATCAGGCTCATTTGAACAACTTGCAGGAGGGGTTACAGCTACATTTGCTTGACAACTTGCTGTACCTTTGTCTTGAATGATTAGATTTAATTCTCCTCCAATTATTGGATAAGAAGACAAATGTGTGCTTACACCATAATCCCCTGATATTGTGGTTCCATTGATGACAGTTTCCCAACCGTCTGAACTGGCGCATTCATTGCCTTGAACAGTAATGTCAAAATCAAAGGTATCATCTTCTGAATTATTCAATGTACCATTGGCATTACAAGTGATATTGCTAACTGTTGGAGTGATGCTGCAATTACTTGCCATAGCCCCTGAACATCCTTTGATAGAAATATCGTCAATGTCCCAGACACTGTTGCTCGCTCCATTACCTACCTTGCAATACCCTCGTAATTCAAAACGAAAAGTACTCGTGGTGGTTATTTCAAAGTCTGAATCTGAAGAAAAATCAAAACTCTCTAAGTTCCAGTTTGTTTGAGTGGCAATATCGTTTTGAGAATAAATGAGTTGATTGTTTTTGTAAATTCTAATGAGGTAATACAATGGGTAATCATTAGGTCCAGAAGCACCTCCAATCCAATCGTAATTATGAGGAGCTTTCTCATAAAATTGTAAATCAGTTAGATGTCCAACATCAGAAGGGTTTAAAGTCGTTTCGAACTTCAATGCCCATGATTCGTCGTAATCTCCTGGAATACAATTATATTGTATTCCTATGCACATGGCAGTGTTTCCGTCATGACCTGGTGTGCAAGAGTGGTTTCCATTGTCACGCCACACATTGGTTCCTACTATGGATGTGTATCCTCCATTATTGAGATACGTTGGTGTGAGTTCTGAATAATCTGCATTACTTCCCCCTGTATTGCTGTCACAAGATTCCATGTCCCATTTTAGCAAAGTAACTGATGTACAATCAATTGATTCACAATTTGTTTGTGCATAGGAAGATGATGAAAAGATAGATAAAACAAAGAGTAGAAGCAAATGTGATGTACTTCTCTGGTTTCTCAGTATTTTTCTAATGAAAAAGAAAAATAGTAATACTTTTTTCATGGCTTACGTATTTTGATTAAAAAATAATATAAAAGTAATTTCGTCTATGTTGGTAAACCTTGGTATTAATAGAATCCTCTTCAGAGAAAAACTAAAGTGGAATCTGTTAATAAATTAAGTATTTGAAAACAGGGGGAAATATTATTGCAGGTAAATGGGGGGGAGAGATCTAAAAATATCGTTTGAAGGGGAATTGAACTCTATTTGATTTTAAATCATTTGAATACAAAACACATACAATTATCTTGTTACGAAATATTTTTTGCAAGGTAAGAATTATGCTGAAGAGTATCTATATATGTGGGGAGTTAAATAATTAAACTTGACCATTTGTCTTTTCTATTATGCGTTCTTTCAATTATTCACGCTTTTTGTTAAAACAATGGTATAAAAAACAATACTTATTCTTAAACAAATCATCTTTAGTCAAAACAAAGACAATTCTAATCACAATAAAATCAATTTGTTTTTTTTGAAAAATAGATAAAACAAAAACTTACTTCCCAATACAAAACTTAGAAAATATCGTCCCCAAAATATCCCGATCCACATCCACTTGACCCGTAATTTCGCCCAAGTGATGCAAAGCCTCACGAATATCGAAAGCCAATAATTCACCTGTGATACCGCTGTGAATCCCCTCTAAAACTCTATCCAATGCTTCGTAAGATTGTTGCAGAGCTTCAAAGTGGCGAACATTGGAAACGATGGTGGTTTCGGAATTGAGTTTTTTGGCAAGAACGATGTCGTAGAGCGATTTTTTGAGGTGCTCGATATTCATGTTGTTGAGGGCAGAAGTGGTGATGATGTGTTCTGCGTCTATGATGTCACTTACATAATTTTCGGGTTTGGTATAAGGATCTAAGTCCATTTTGTTGGCAACTGCAATGATTTCCAAACCCTCTTTTTGCAGTTTTTGAAGGTCTTGAAGGACTTCTTCGGGAGAAGTATCAATTACATCAAACACATACAATAAAATGGTGGATTTCTGGATGGTTTCCATTGTTTTGCGGACACCGATGGCTTCAATTTGGTCTTGTGCATCCCGTATTCCTGCCGTATCAATCAAGCGAAATTGTACGCCTTTGATGTTGATGACCTCTTCAATCGTATCACGGGTCGTTCCTGCAATGGCGGAAACAATCGCACGTTCTTCATTCAAAATGGCATTGAGCAAAGTAGATTTTCCTGCATTTGGGCGACCTGCAATAACAGTTGTTACTCCGTTTTTGATGGCATTGCCGAGGGTGAAAGACTCTCGTAGTCGGCGAATCAAAGTTTGAATGGTCGTCACTAAATCCACCAACTGTTGACGGTCTGCAAACTCCACATCTTCTTCTCCAAAATCCAACTCCAATTCTATCAAGGCTGCAAAATTGACCAAGCGTTCCCGCAACTGTTCGATTTGATTGGAAAATCCACCCCGCATTTGCTGCAAAGCGATTTGGTGCGCAGATTCGGACTGCGAACTGATGAGGTCTGCCACGGCTTCTGCTTGCGAAAGGTCAAAACGTCCATTCATAAAAGCTCGTAGGGTGAACTCACCTGGTTTTGCCAATCGTGCGCCATAACTCAGAAACAATTCGATGACTTTCTGGATGATGTAAGGCGAACCATGACAGCTCACTTCTACCACGTTTTCTTTGG
>JBGCDY010000829.1:0-8594 GCA_045105835.1 Chitinophagales bacterium | reverse complement strand
AATCCGATTTCTTTTTTGGCTTCGAAATTCAGTAAAACGGCTGTCCGTAATCGAAAAATGAGAAAATACCGCAAAATCATTGAAGAAAAATACCAACGAAATCAGACGAAATAAGCTCCTGCGAAAACCTAAAAGTACAACACATTCGCCTATTTTTGTCCCAGTTTTCACAATCCAACAATCCAACAATCCAACAATCCAACAATCCAACAATCCAACAATGACCACCATCACCATTTCTCCCGAACTACTCCAACACTGCCCCAATATTCAATTGGGTTGTATTCAAAGCAAAGTCACCATCCTTCAAGACTATCCAGAACTCAAACAAGGTATTGAAGCCGCCACTACGGACATTGCCTCCAAAATGCAAACGACTGATATAAAAGACCTTTCCAATATCGCCAGTTCCAGAATTGCTTATAAAAAATTGGGGCAAGACCCAAGCCGTTACCGCCTTTCAGCAGAAGCATTGCTACGACGAGTGGTCAAAGGAAAAGGTATTTACCACATCAACAATGCCGTCGACCTCCTCAATCTCATCTCCATGAAATCGGGCTATTCCATTGGAGGTTATGATGCAAGCAAAATTGAAGGAGAAGCAATCTTTGGAATTGGAGAACTGAATGAACCCTATGAGGCCATTGGCAAAGGTCAATTCAACATCCACAAATTGCCTACTTTTCGAGACGAAAAAGGGGCATTTGGTACACCTACAAGCGATTCTGTTCGAACAATGGTGCGCCCAGATACAGAGCATTTTTTGATGGTGTTGATTGATTATGCAGGTTCGGGAGAATTGAAGTATTGGATGAATGAAGCGGTAAATCTATTAAGGAAATTTGCGGAAGGAGAAGAGGTGGAAACTTGGGTTGTGTAGTGAAAAACACACTTCAACTTGCGTCTCATACATGACCTCCCAATTCTCCAAAAAATCTTAACATTGCAGTCCACAAAGTATTGCAATATGAAAAAGATTTTTATTCTATTTTTATCTCTACTAACTCTTTCTCCATCAGCCTACTCTCAACTGAACATAAGTCTTCAAGGAGATTTAGATTACGATGAAGAGACAAGTGATATATGGGGCTATACCGATGCACTTGGCAATGAATACGCATTGGTAGGTACAACCGATGGCGTTTCGATTGTAGATATTAGTCCTCCAACGACTCCCACCGAACTACATTATATAGACGGTACTTTCACCATTTGGAGAGACCTCAAGACGTATGGAAACTACGCCTATGTCATCAACGAAGCTACTAACGGTGGTGGATTGTTGATTATTGACTTAAGCAATGTAGCGACAAGCATCACAACCTATACCTCAGATTTGGGAGTAGGTTATACAGATTCACACAATATTTTTATCGATGAAAACGGCATTGCCTATCTATTTGGTTCTACCACAAGTGGACCAAACAATGTAGGTACAGGAACTTTGATGATAGATGTGGCAGCCAATCCTACTAATCCCACCTACCTCGGAGTTTATGACGACAACTATGTACATGATGGTTTTGTGAGAGGTGATACGCTTTGGGCAGCAGAGATTTATGCAGGACAACTGGCAGTCGTTGATGTTTCCAACAAAACCAATCCAACTGTTTTGGGTACAAAAGCAACTCCTAAAGACTTTGCCCACGCTGTTTGGGTGAGTGATAATAACCAAACAGCTTTTGTAACTGAAGAAAAAAGCGATGCTTGGGTAGTCGCTTATGATGTATCAGATGTAGATGACATTCAGGAACTCGACCGCTACAAATCTTTTCCAGGAACCAATGTCATTCCCCACAATACCTTTGTCAAGGGCAATTTTATCATCAATTCTTATTATACTTCGGGAGTCATCGTATTGGATGCGACTCATCCTGACAACCTCATTGAAGTGGGTAATTATGATACCGCCACAGGATTTAGTGGCAATGGTTTCAATGGTTGCTGGGGAGTTTACCCCTATTTTCCTTCAGGCACAATCATTGCCTCCGACATCGAAACGGGTTTGTACGTTTTCACCCCTACTTATATACAAGCCTGCTATTTGGAAGGAATAGTGACCGATGCAGAAACAACCGACCCTATTGCGAACGCCCAACTACAAATTTTGGGGGCAACCAATGCTTTTGACGGAACAGACTTTCAAGGAAGCTACAAAACAGGTGTTTCTAATACAGGCACTTACACAGTTGAAGTAGTAGCAGATGGTTTTTTGACCCAATACATTGAAGTCAATCTTCCTACCAATGGTACTCTTATAAATTTGGATGTTCAAATGAACCGACCTTGTGCTGCTCCCGAAAATATCAGTATAGTTTCAGTAGATTACCAAGAAGCCAGTTTGATGTGGGATGCTGCAATTGGAGGAATCAACTATACTTTTAGATACCGCTCACAAGGAAGCAGTGATTGGCAAACAGAAAATACCGAAAATACAAGTATCACACTCACTGAACTAACAGGATGTACGACTTATGAATACCAGATTTCGAGCGAATGCAGTGCAGATGAAAGCGATTTTTCGAGCCTTCAAACCTTCCAAACCACCACTCCTGATGCAACTTGGGCAGGTATTAGCCTCTTAGAATGTGAAGGTGATTTTGACCTCAATACATTGGTGACAGGAGACACAGGAGGAACATGGTCAGGCAGTAATTTTGTGAACAACAACGGCATTTTTTCTTCCACAGATTTGATAGACAACAATTACCCAGTTACTTATACAGTTGGAGCAATGGGTTGCACAGACAGCCATACAGCAAATGTAGCAGTGGAAACTTGCAAATTAACGGTCAAACTCAAAGTATTTTTGGGAGGAGCTTATGATACAGATGGGCAAATGAACACAGGACTAAATGATTTCTCTTTGATTCCAAACGAACAGCCCTTCAACCGTGCGCCTTGGAATTATGAAGGTTTAGAACTAACAGACAACCTTCCTAACACAGTAAGTGATTGGGTGCTCGTTGAGCTTCGAGATGCTGCGGATATGACTTTAGTATCACAAGCAGCAGGTTTTTTGTTGAACAATGGTCAGGTTGTCAATACCAATACGCCCTCCACTTTAGGTTTAGAAATTGAAGGAGCAGCTCCCAACAAAGCCTATTTTATAGTCGTCAGAGCAAGGAATCACTTAGCGGTGATGAGTGCAACCACCATCGGTTTGCCCAATGCAAATCTCTATGACTTTACGCTTTCCAACGCCCAAACTCTCGGAACGAATCAAATGAACAGCAATGGAGATGGTTCATTCTCACTCGTTGGAGGAGATATCAACAGTGATGGCATTATCAGTGTGGAAGACTTTAATTTTTTCGGTGACGAACAATCACTTTTCAACCAATACCTTGACAGTGACCTAAATCAAGACAGAGCCGTAACCGTTTCCGACTTCAATATCTACCTCCAAAATGCCAGTAAAATGTCCATTCCTTTGTTGAGATATTAATAAAACACACAATAAATCACCTCAATAAGGTAAAAATAGCCTGCTTCGATTATTCAAAGCAGGCTATTTTTATTCAAAAAACCCATCAAAATCAAGTTCTCCTTCAATAAATGCTTCTCAAAGGATATAATTCAACTTCAAAAAGATTTGGTATTTAGCTAAAAAACAATTATATTAGCATTAAGCCAAAGAAAGTCAACTATTTACTTATTCAGAGTTATTAACACTTCATTTAAATAATACTTGTAAGTATCAAATAATCAAGGAGAAACAAAAACCACTTATCAACAGCTTTCACACAAAGTTATTCACACCTACTGTGAGTAAAAGTGTATAACCCTCGAAATTGTACACCTCCTCCATTTTGTGTGGATATCCACATTTTCGTTCACATTGTCCACACCCTTTATCCACACTTATACACTACTTATCAATCCTCTACCCTCAATTACTTATCCAGTGCATAAGTTAACTGCCCATTGTGGATAAACCTACAACTAACTCATAAAGAATATTTTAGTAGGTTGAAAACCTGTGGATAAGTATTGTCATAATATTAACATCTTATAATTCAAATAAAAACACTTCTACTTACACACAAATCCACAGTGCTAATAGTAATGACTAAAGGATTTAAAATTTTATAAAAAAAGAAAAACTAGTGTTAACAAGTTGTGGATAAAGGCAAATAAATCTCAACAAAAGTGAAGGAAAGGTAAAAACAGGGAAAAACAAGTTTCCTCAAAAAAATATGCTGGAATCAAAATAGATAAACAGTGCAAAGCAAAAAAAGCATAGCACATACCGAAGCTTCAAACGAACCTTATTCCATTCCGCTTAAGAAACAAGAAGAGGTTGTCAGGGAGATTACCATATCGATTGTCTTTTTCAAAATATGAATCCCTTTTTTGGTGAAAACAGTCGTTGGATACAACTTCTTAGACATTAGCACTCTTCTCCTCTCCTTACTCAAAAGCATCAAAAGGTTAGTATTTGGCTATATTTTATACCATTATCAACATTGTGTGGATAACCTATGTGGATTTCTTTTTGTCATCTTCATGGCATAATGTAATTAAAGTGCTGATTAATAGTTTTCTATATGAAATTAGTATAATTTAACGGAAATAAGTTACCAACAAATGTGCATAACTTTGTTGGTAACCTAATAGAATTAGACTTTTTTACGTAAATTTTAGAAAAAAACTACATTACGAAGATTAGTCATAATGAATAGCCAATATTTTTTCTGCAAAAGTGTATATTAGCCACAGCATAAGCCATAAAACCCCCTATTTTCTATAAAACCCAAATTCGAAAATGAATGCCTACAAACTGTAGTCAGCGTTCTATTGCCTGAAAAATGGGAACAATCTACTTTTTCTAACCGTATTTTGACATTATCACTTATGAACGGGTCCAACAAAAAATTATACACAAGACTTATCTACACCCTGTTGATAACTTTGGGGATTACTTTTACCTCCTCCTTACATGCTCAGTTTCAGTCTATTGGGAATGCCAGTTCTTTGGGAGATAATTGTTATCAACTCACAGGAGCTTTCAATACACAGTTTGGTGCTATTTGGAGCAATGATTTAATAGACCTAAATGAATCCTTTGAAGCCCAATTTCAATTGTATTTGGGAGATAATGATGGAGGTGCAGATGGTATTGCATTTGTTTTTCAACCTGTAAGTAATACTGTAGGAGCATTGGGAGGTGGAATTGGTTTTGCGGGAATTGCTCCATCTATTGGAGTAGAGTTCGATACTTGGCAAAATGGGATTTACAATGATCCTGCTCAAGATCATGCAGCTTTAATGAAACATGGGATTCTGGATCATACGCAAGCTTTGAGTGGCTATGCTTTTCTTGGGAATGGAAATGCTGAAGATGGTCAGTGGCATGATGTGCGTGTTACTTGGGATGCCGAACTCCAAAGACTCAAGGTTTATTGGGATTGTCAATCCATCATTACCTATACAGGAGACCTGGTAGAAGATATTTTCCTTGGAAACCCTATGGTTTACTGGGGGTTTACTTCTGCAACAGGTGCGGCTAATAATCTTCACCAAGTATGTATCAATTATATTTCTTTCTTGAACAAACTACCCGACCACGAAATTTGTGATGGAGAAACGGTTTCCATTGGAGGTCCCAACAACCCAGATTTCTCCTATTCTTGGACACCTGCTGCTACGTTGAACAACCCTACAATATCGAATCCTGTGGCTTTTCCAAGCGAAACAACTACCTATTTTTTGGAAACAACGGATGAATGCAATTTTAGCTTTTATGACACTTTAGAAGTGGTAGTAAAGCCCAAACCTGAAATTGAAATATGGGAAGGAAGTATTGAAGCTTGTGAAGGAGAAAGTATTTTTTTAGATGCTACCACTCCAGATGCCGAAGAATATGAGTGGAATGTAGGTGGAAGTGATGCCATATTGGAAGTTACAGAAGCAGGTCTTTACAATGTTGAGGTGACTGTTGCTGGGTGTTCGGATACGGATGGTGTTTTTGTGGATTTCTTAGCCTCTCCATTCTTAGATTTGGGCGAAGACATCCAGATATGCGGAAATGAGGAGTTGATATTGGATGCAACAATGACCAATTCTACCTACCAATGGCAGAATAACGCCACTACAGCGACTATCCTTGCTACCTCCACAGGGATTTACACAGTGACCATTACTTCCACGCTGACGGGATGTACTGCTGTTGACCAAATTGGAGTAAGCCTCTTGCCCTTACCGAGTTTTGACTTGGGCGAAAATCAAATTTTATGTGAAGGTGAAAACACCGTTTTGGATGCCAGTGCTGCCAGCGGTTTGTATGAGTGGCAAGATGGCTCGACGGCTTCAATGTTGAATGTTTCGCAATCAGGAACTTACACCGTAACTGTTACTGGTGAATCCAACAATTGTAGAGCGATTGATGAAGTTTCTGTCACGGTTAGTACTTTACCACAATTTGACTTAGGTTCTTCACAAACTTTGTGCGAAGGCGAAACCACTATTTTAGATGCAGGTATTGAAGGGGGAATTTACCAGTGGTCAAATGGATTGACGACTTCGACCATTGAAGTAATCAGCAATGGAATTTATGTAGTAACGGTTAGTTTTGATACAGAATGCTCCAATACCGACTTCGTAAATGTGGACTTCAATCCCCTTCCAACAGTTGAGTTGGGGGATGATGTGAGTATTTGTGAAGGAGGGAGTACTACTTTGGTGGCGATTGCTCCCAATCCAGATACCTATGAGTGGCAAAACGGTTCTGGTTTGCCTGTTTTGGAAGTGAGTGAAGGAGGTGAATATGCTGTCACTGTGACCGTTGAAGGCTGCAAAGGCTCAGACCAAGTGAATGTTTCTATCAATCCTTTGCCGACTTTTGAATTTGGGGTAGCACCTGTGCTTTGCGAAGGGGGGACTTTTACGTTAAATGCACCTGAATCAGATACCTATGTTTGGCAAGATGGCTCGACCAACTCCAGTTTTGAAGTGAGCGAAGTAGGTATTTTTGCTGTGACGATTACCCAAGGTGAATGCAAAAGCTCCAACGAAATTGCGGTTACTTTTAGCCCCTTACCTACTGTTGATTTGGGCGAACCACAAACTTTATGTGAAGGCGAAACCACGACTTTAACTGCACCTGAATCTGACACTTATCTTTGGCAAGATGGCTCGACTGATGCGAGTTTTGAAGTGAGTGAAGCAGGTATTTATGCTGTCACAATTACCCAAAACAATTGCAGTAGTTCGGATGAAGTAGAAGTTATTTTTAATGAATTGCCGATTGTGGAGTTGGGCGAAGGAATCACCTTATGCGAAGGGCAAAACATTACTTTGGATGCCACTCCTGATAATGTGACTGATGCTACTTTTCTTTGGAATGACAATAGCACAGGGGCAAGTTTTGAAGTGAGTGAAGCAGGTACTTACTCGGTGACGGTGAGTGTTGGAGACTGTAGTAGTTTTGATGAAATAGTGGTGGACTTCAATGCCAATCCAAGTATAGATTTGGGCGAAGACCAAACACTTTGCGAAGGCGAAACAATCACTTTGGATGCGACTGTGGAAGGAGCTACTTATGTGTGGCAAGATGGAAGCACCGAACCTACTTTTGAAGTGAGTGAAGCTGGAGACTATTCCGTAACGGTTGATTTGAATGGCTGTATCTTGGATGGCAGTATTGCGATTGACTACAATCCACTTCCTACGATTGACTTGGGCGAAGACCAAACGATTTGCGAAAACGAAACGGTGACCTTAGATGCCACAACTGTTGGAGCGACTTATGTCTGGCAAGACGGAAGTACCGAACCTACTTTTGAAGTGATTGAAAATGGAATCTATTCAGTAGAAATTACGGTCAATGGATGTACTGCAATGGATGAAGTTGGAGTGGTACAAATTACCTTACCTCCAATTGATTTGGGTGAAGACATCAGTATATGCGAAGGGGAAACCGTGCAGATTGGATTGAATGAAATTTTTCCCGCAGAAGTGGTTTTTGGATGGCAAGACAATAGTAGCGGGCAATTTTTTGAAGTGATAGAATCGGGAACTTATACCCTCACTGCAAGCATCAATCAGTGCATGGTGACGGATGAAATCGAGGTAAGTTTCAATGAAATTCCAACGGTTGATTTGGGCGAAGATGTGAGTATTTGTGAAGGCGAAACGATTACGGTTGATGCTACAAATGCGGATGCTGCGGCTACGTATTTGTGGAACAACGATGCCACGACTCCAAGTATCGAGGCACTAACAAGTGGGATTTATGCAGTGACTGTGACGACCAATGATTGCAGCACTTCTGATGAAATGGAACTGACGGTCAATCCATTGCCCGAAACAGAATTGGGCGAACCAATGATTTTTTGCGAAGGCGAAAACTTTGTATTGGAGGCTACGGTAACGAATGTGGTTGGTACAACTTATTTGTGGCAAGATGGCAGCAATGCTCCTACTTTTGAAGCCACTACTTCGGGAGTGTATGAGGTGACTGTTTCTGCAAATGGGTGTGAAAGTACGGACTTTGTAAACTTGGTTTTCAATGCATTGCCGCAAATTGATTTGGGCAATGACCTCACACTTTGCGAGGGAGAAAACCTTCAATTGGATGCAAGTGTGGTAGA
>JBGCDY010000828.1:0-5347 GCA_045105835.1 Chitinophagales bacterium | reverse complement strand
GATACCAACGACATCGTCCGAAACCGCTACAATACTTTGCAGCCCTACGCTTTTGGGGTGCGACAATATGGTGGTGATGAACCGAAATGGGCAGTGGGTTTTCAGTATGTACATCCTGAGAACAACATTGGTCGTGCAGTGACGGTGAGCATGAAAGGTGATACGTCGATTATGCAGCCAGCAGAGGTGAGACAGGATTGGATATTTGGGGAGGATTGAGGGGAATGGAAATTCAGGATTCAAAAAACAGGATTTGTATGGATGTAAGCATTAAAAAACTTCCCAAAGACCTTTTTTTATCTACAGGCAACGAAGTCAGAGTCCAAAGCCTAACAATCCACAATACTGAGCGGGATTTGTATTGGTTGGAGCTTAAGGCTTTTTATCTTTAACTTTTGCATTGACCACATCAGTAGGCAATTGCCCAAAATGCTCCCTAAAGCATTTTGAAAAATAAGACGGAGAAGAGAACCCCACGGCATAACAGACCTCTGAAATATTGATGTTTCCATTCTCCAGTGTTTTCTTCGCTTCCTCCAATCGGATTTTGCGGATAAATGCATTCACGTTTAAGCCTGTAAGTGCCTTAATTTTTCGGTACAATTGGCTGCGGCTAAGAAATACTTCAGCAGCAAGACTTTCAACATTTAGGTTGGTATCTCCGATGCGCTTATAGATGAGTTTCAGGATTTTTTGGATAAAATCTTTGTCGAGTGCATTTGTATTTTTGTTGATTTTGGACTCACTTATATCGCTGAAATACTTATTGAAGATGATTTGGCGAGAAGTCAATAGCTGATTCAGTGTGGATTTGAGCAAGTGCATATTGAAAGGCTTACTAATAAAGGCATCTGCGCCAGAATCAATCCCCAATACTTGGTCATCTGCATTGTTTTTGGCAGTGAGCATTAGGAGGGGAATGTGGCAAGTACGTATGTCGGATTTGATTTTTTTACACAGTCCAAAGCCATCCATTTTGGGCATCATGATGTCGGTGATGATGACATCGGGCAAGATTTCAATAGCGATTTGCAGCCCTTCTAATCCATCAGCAGCCGTTTTGATTTGGTAGATTTTTTTGAGTTCAGATTGGAGGTAATTGCTCAATTCTGCATTGTCTTCCACAATCAAAAGTGTTTTTGTCTTTGCACTTGATTTATCCTCCACACTACCTTCTGCTACTTTTGTAGGTACTGACCTTTCGTCCATTTTGGAAGTCCATGGGCTTGATTCTGCATCGGGAAAATAGTTTTTCCCAATTGGCAAATAAAACATGAATTGAGTTCCTACCCCCAACTTACTTTCTACTTGAATTTTGCCCTTGTGTAGTTTGATAAAATTGTTCACCACCTCCAAGCCTATTCCTGTACCACCATAATAGGATTTATTGAGGTTCTCGACTTGATAAAAGCGTTCAAAAATGTGTTGAATATGCTCAGAGGAAAGCCCTGGCCCTGTATCTGAAACGGCAATGGAAAGGGCAGGTTTGGCTTCTTTTTCGTCTATGGCTGGAAAAATTTGTGTACTTACATCAATGTGCATTGTGATTTTTCCTCCCGCAGTCGTCACCTTAAAGGCATTTGAAAGCAGATTAAAAAGAACTTTTTCGATCAGCCCAGAATCAATCCAAACATACTGAGAATCAATCGCTGATTCCACCCCAAACTCAATCCCCATGTCTATAGCCTCCCCCTCAAAATATTCGGCAACTGAATTCACAAAAAGCACAATTTCGGTATTGCGCACCCGAACTTTCAATTTATTGAAACTCAGCTTCCTAAAATCCATCAATTCATTGATAAGCCGCTCCAATCGCTTGGAATTTTTGTGGATGATTAAGTGCTTGGAATGAACCTCATCAGGCAAATCATAGTCATGGTCGTTCAGAATATCCTCCAATGGATTCAAAATGAGGGTGAGAGGCGTGCGAAATTCGTGTGAAATATTGGTAAAAAACTGAAATTTCTTTTTGTTCAATTCCTTTTCTTGCTCCCTTCTTTGACGTTCATTTTCAATTTCTTCTTTTGCCAAGACCCGCATCCGCATCATTCGATAGAAAACGTAAAGTGCAACGAGCGAAATCAACAGGTACAGCAAATAACCTGCTTTGGATTTCCACCAAGGAGGCAGTACCTTGATTTGAAGGGTGACAGGCTCTTCGTTCCACAAACCATCGTTGTTGGCCGCCTTGACTTTGAACACATAATCTCCATTTTTCAAAGAAGTATAGGTAGCACTTCTTTGGTTGCCCACATAATTCCAATCGTCTTCGAGCCCCTCCAAATAGTAGGCAAATTGATTTTTTTCTGACCGAGTAAAATTGACACCTGTGTATTCAATCGTAAAAACGGATTGGAGGTAGTTGAGTGTGATGCTTTTGGTGACTTCAAGTGATTGGGAAAGTGGTGAGTTCTCCTCCCCTGGCAAAACCGTTTTGTTAAACAATTTGAGGTTGGATAAATACACTTGGATATCGGATTTGTTGGTCGGGATAGAGTCAGGAACAAAATAATTGATTCCTCCAAGTACATTCCCAAAATAGAGTCCCCCCTTTTTGTCCTTCAATACCGCATTGTTATTGAAGTCGTTGGAAATCAATCCATCTTTCTCCGAATAATTTTTGATGTGTCCGTTTTCGAGGTTGATGTGAGATATTCCTGACCGCCCACTTATCCACATTTGATTTTCAGCAGCTTCAATAATCGCAGAAACCGTTTCTTGTGCAAATCCATTTTTGGGATTGTACACCGAAAGGCTATCTTTTTCGATCTGGTACCTCAATAAGCCCGCCCCGTCTGTGCCAATCCATAAATCACCATTTTGTGCCTTGAACAGCGACAATACACTGTTGAAGCTAATCTGTTCTTTGAATTCATCTGACCACTTGTCTCTAAAAGAGACGACTTGGGTAGGGTGCTTCTGCTCGTTAAAACCAATCTTAAAAAGCCCCTTGGTCGAACCTACCCACAATTGATCCTCTCCATCTATCAGCAATTTTCGGATATCATAATTCGCTATCCCATATTGCTTCAATTCGGGAATGTCGTAGTTTCTGAATTCCTGATTTTGAGGATCATAGGAATGGAAACCTCGCCCAAAAGTTCCAAACCAAATTGTTCCTTTTGAGTCTTCAGCAAAGGTCAATATACGATTGGAACTGAGTTCTCCATTCGTATTTTCAATCGTAAAATTGATGAACTCTTTCGCTCCCTTTGTCAATAAAAAAATACCTTCATCCCAGCTTCCAGCCCAGACATTTTCACTTCTGTCAATAAACACCGTTTGGATTGCTACGTGGATTTCTACTGGATAGTTTTTATCCAAGAATGGAGTGACTATTTGGGTGTTTTTGTTGTAGTATTTCAAACCTCCACCATCCATCCCAAACCAAATACCTCCATTTTTGTCGGCGACTAAGCCTGTTACAGATGCATCGTTAAGGGCATTGACATTTTTGACCAAGTTACTGATACTATTGAACTTGCGGTAATTTGGGTCAAAGACATCCACTCCCTTGTCGTAGTAGCCCAACCACAATCGGTTTTCCTTGTCAAAAAATATTTCCCAAATAGAATTGGATTTGACTCCCTTGGGCGCATTTTTATCATAGCGTAGCGTGTCCAATGTTTGTCCAGCTTGATTGAGTACAAACAGACCATCATTCTCTGTGCCACAAAGAATGTATCCTTCCTTGTCCTTTGCGAGGGACAATACCCGTTTTTGAGTTATGGGAAAGTGTTCTAAATATTTGAGACTAAGTTGCTTTGCATTGAGGCAAGAGGTTTTGTATATGCCCATTCGTTGACTCCCTATCCACAGATTGTTCAGTTCATCAATCATTAGACTTGAAAGAGGCATATCCAAGGTTGTTTCCCCAGATTCAGTGTGAATAGCGGCATCCTTCAAAACCTGTTTTTCGGTATCATATTGCTTCAAGCCCTGATTGGTCGCCACATAAATCATTCCTGATGCGCTTGTCGCAAAATTTAAAATATCAAATGGAAACTGCTCTTTTTCTTTTCCTGCAAAGGGAGCTTTGACGGCTACTTGTGTGCCAGGATGAATCACAAAAAGTCCATAGTAATTGCTCCCCAAGAAAATGCGCCCTTCGGCATCTTCCGTTATGGCAACAATTACAATATTTTTTTCATTGTCGTCCTTCTTATAGTCGAATGCAATGGTCGAAAAACTACTCAAAGCACGGTTGTAAATGTTCAAACCTCCATCTGTGCCAATCCAAAGTTTGTTAGATTCATCTTTGAAAATAACATTGACAATATTGCTGTTGATAGAGGTCGTATCTTTGAAGTCATACCGAAATGAAGTGTAGCTAATCCCATCGTACTTGTAAAGCCCTGCACCAAGCGTACCAATCCAAATGAAGCCCCTATCATCAGTAGTTATTTCGGTCACTCCCCGTTTGGGAAAACCGTCGTTGGTATTGATAAATTCGTATTGAGGTATTTTCTGTTGGGCAGACACAGCAAAGCCGATGAGGAAGAAAAGTCCCAGAAAAACCACCCATTGGAGGTAAAATAGCCTGCTGATATGACTGTCTATCATGCTTTTTGAAATTGGAGGATAATTATTTTGTCGCTCCCAGTTGATTAAACAAATCAGGTGAAGCCTTCAAATAACGCTCCTCTCCTGTTTCTTTCCGCCATTTTTCAGCGATGTCTTTGTTGATTTGAAGCCTTGCATCTACATCTTGAAACGTGGGATTGTCAACCCACATTCGATGCGATTTCCAGTGACAATTGATATAGCTGACTGCCTTCACAATCTCGGGATTGTCGTGTATAGTTTTGAAGAAAGGTATAAACCATTTCTCCCATGCCTCCTCAGCTTGTTCAGGATTAGAAAGAAGGGTCTCTTTCGTTTTGCCTGTTCCTTTTAATGTTGGATGGGCAATAGTCGGGGTGGCTTCTGCAATGAAAACGGGCTTTCCTTTTTTGCGGGCAAATTCAATCATATTTGCTTGGTCCCAACTGGCAAAAAATGAATAGCCACACCAATCTACATATTCATCGCCAGGATACCACAACTCCAATAAATCCAAAGGTTCATCACTACCATGTGATTGCCAAACATAGGCTACGTTTTCCAGGCCCATTTTATCGTAGGTATCTTTTATTCTGCGGTAAGCAGCGATGTATTGCTCACGGTCATAGTGATTCCAAGAACCTGCAAACTCATAGCCAATTCTCAGAAAAACAGGTCGTTTGCCCAAGTTTTTCATCCACGTTCCAAGCGCAATCACCAAACTATCCAACTCGCCTGCTGCTATTTCGCCTTCGTGATTGACCAACTCCAAGCCAATCGCCAATGCCATATTTTCAAAGTCTTC
>JBGCDY010000827.1:0-2478 GCA_045105835.1 Chitinophagales bacterium | reverse complement strand
GACAACAAATCCAATTCCCCCTCTTTGAACTTCAAAAAAGCCGTCCGCAAATTGTCCATAAAAGTGACTCGAATGCCATCAATATACGGCAATTGTGTACCATTGCTGTCTTTTTCAAAATATGCTTCGTTTTTCTCCATCACCAAAACATCACCCTCTCTCCAAGACTTCAATTTGAAGGCTCCCGTTCCTACAGGGTGCTTGCGAAATTCTTTGCCATAATGTTCGACAATCGTTTTTGGAACGATGGAACAATATTGCATACTCAAAATGCCCAGCATCGGGCGGAAGGGCTGCAATAGTGTCATTTGGAAGGTAGAATCGTTTAAAGCTTTGAAGGGTTCACTGGCTGCAACTCGATTGTTGAAGAGCCATGCACCTGTTGAAGCCAATTCTTTGTCAATGATTCGGTTGAGGCTGTATTCTACATCGTGAGCCGTTACTTTGGGCGCATCGTTTTCACCAAAAAGCTCGTGTGAGTGAAAATGAACATCACTGCGAAGGTGAAAAGTATAGGTCAGCCCATCCTCACTTATTTCCCAATTTTTGGCAATAGAAGGTTTGACATTTAGATTGCCGTCTATTTGCACCAAACCATTGTAGAGTTGGTTGATTGCCCATATATTTGCCAGGTTTTTGGCGAATGCGGGGTCAAGCGAACTGATGCCTTCTTGCTGATTGTATCGAAAGAATTTGCGACTGTCTTTTGAATTTTCTTGATTGCTGCAAGAGTAGAACAGAATGAGGGATAGAAAAAAGAAAAAGCCTATTTTGATTATCTTCATGGTTTGTAAGGTTGTTGATTTATTGATTGACGAAATATACGAAAAGACTTTTTAGAAATCCTCAGTTAAACTTATAAAAAAATAGAATAGTGCTGAAAAATAAAGACTTGATTATTACAGTTTTTTTTTAGCATAAAAAAAAGAGTGAATACATATTTTGTGAATTTACTTGGCATTGTTTTTGAACTTTTTACACTCATTAATTCTATTCACCCTAAACTAAAATACAGTGCAGATAGAACAAAAAAAATGGACGCTTGAATCAAAATGGAAATGTTTGACCGATGTCAATGATTTTTCTTATAGTAAAGAGAAGAACTTGGTTTTCGTATTTGGAAACCGTTTTCAGCTAGCCGATCCCACTCGATTTGAAGAAATTCGAGCTTTTTATCCCAATAGCGATATCTTAATCGCATCAACCTCAGGCGAAATCATTGAGGAAAGTGTATTAGACGATTCTATTGTGACAACAGCAGTTCATTTTGATCGTACAGATTTTGAAGTCAGTACGGTTAGGATTGAAGCTGGTGATAATAGTTATGAGGCAGGCAAAAAACTGGCGACATCCTTGAAGTCAGAAGGCTTGCGTCATGTTTTTGTATTGTCGGATGGACAGCTGGTAAATGGCAGCGAATTGGTGAAAGGTTTGAATGAACATTTGCCCAAAGGAGTGGTGACTACTGGAGGCTTGGCGGGAGATGGTCCGAGATTTGAAAAAACATTGGTGGGCTACAATCATGCGCCTAGCAGTGGCAATATAGTGGGAGTTGGGTTTTATGGTGAAAATTTGAGTATCGGCTATGGTTCGATTGGAGGATGGGATTCTTTTGGTCCAGAACGGGTAATCACCAAGTCAAAAGAGAATGTACTCTATGAATTGGATGGACAGTCTGCGCTGCAATTGTACAAACGTTATTTGGGCGAAAAAGCAGAAGGTTTACCAGGTACTGCCTTGTTGTTCCCTTTGAGTATCAGGATGGAAGGGGAGGATAAACCTTTGGTGAGAACGGTTTTGGCTGTTGATGAAGAGGAACAAAGCATGACCTTTGCAGGGGACGTGCCTGAGGGAGCTGTAGCTCGATTGATGAAAGCCAATTTTGATAAATTGATTGATGGTGCTTATGATGCTGCAAGTGAAAGTGCTGTTTCCTTCAAGGAAATTAAACCCGAATTGGCAATCTTAATCAGTTGTGTGGGACGCAAATTGGTTTTGGGACCTCGTGTAGAAGAAGAAGTTGAAAGTGTAGCAGAAGCAATTGGTCAAAACACAAGTATTACGGGCTTTTATTCTTATGGCGAAATTGCTCCTTTTGCAGGATTGATGAACTGTGAGTTGCACAATCAAACCATGACGATTACTTTATTTAGTGAAAATAAGATTTAGTGAAATATGAAAAAATTTAATCGTTTATTGAGCCGTCAAATCAAACGAACTTTGGGTGGAATGGACAAGATTTCTCCCGAAATGATGGATTTACTCGAAAAGGTCAATGAATCCTATGAGCATTTCAACGAAGATCGTCGTTTGTTGGAACGTGCAATGGATATTAGTTCGGAAGAATTAGGGGAGGCAAACAACTTATTGAGGGCAGAAAGTAAGAAGCAAGTTCAGTTGTTAGGAGAGTTAAAAGATGCCCTTTCTACGCTTTGGTCGGTAGATCACAAGGACAGTGAGGGGAAAATTGCAGAGGAC
>JBGCDY010000826.1:0-6806 GCA_045105835.1 Chitinophagales bacterium | reverse complement strand
CTCCCATCGAAACAATGCCCCAAGGCAAATTCCCACCAAAAACACCATCTGCCACACTTTGCATCAAGGTCGCCTGTGGAGCAGCCAGTGTATCAGGTCGAGTCACCGTTGCGGGACCAAAACCATAGGCTTGATTCAATTGTGAAAGTACGAAAGGGATCGTCAAGGCTGCTGAAATCACTCCTATAAACTGCATAATTTGCTGCTTATAAGGTGTTGCCCCCAATAAATACCCTGCCTTCAAATCTTGCATATTGTCTCCTGCAATTGCAGCAGCACAACAAACCACCGCACCAATCAAAATCGCTGCCGCAGGTCCTTTTGCAGAATCTGTACCAATCAATAAAAGTAAAAGTAAGGAAGAAGTAAACACCGTTGCGATTGTTACCCCCGAAATAGGATTGTTTGAACTACCAACCAAACCCGCCATATAACCAGCTACTGCCGAAAACAAAAATCCTGCAACGACCATAATTACTGCCATGAACAAGGTCACAGAGGTCATGTTGATTTCTCTTTGGTAAATCAAGAAAATCGGTACAATCATCACCAAAATACCTATCAAAACATAGTGCATCGGTATGTCTCTTTCTGTTCGTTGCAAAACAACATTTTCATCTTTTTTGCGAAACACTGCCATTCCTTCTCTCGCTGCATCTACAAGCGCATGACGTATGCTAATCAAGGCCCAAAGTCCACCGACCAACATCGCACCCACTCCCAAATATCGAAGCTTATAACTCCACAACGTTCCTCCTACTGTTACCGCCGAAACACCTTCTGCCGAAGCCAATTTACCTGCTGCTACCAGTTCATTCACTGTTTCATCATAGCCAAACATTGCAATGTACAAAGGGGCTGCAATCCACCAAGTAATCGCTCCACCTATGAAGACCAAACTCGAAATACGCACACCAACAATATACCCTACGGCAATCAGTGCAGGTGAAGTATTCATCCCAAAATAGGCATAGCCCTTGCCGCCCAAGACGGTTGCTTTCTCCAAAATACCTTCCCACAATTTGAAGCCCTGTTCACACAATTTCAACAAAGCACCAATCAAACCACCCGCCAACAGAAATTTGATAAAATTACCTCCTTCTGTTCCAGACTTCAATACCTCAGCAGTAGCTATCCCTTCAGGAAACTTCAAATCTTGCTTCACAATCAAGGCATTCCGCAAAGGAATCGTAAACAAGACTCCCAAAACACCTCCACACAAGGCAATTGCAGCCGTCTCAAAATAATCGAAATCCGCCCAATAGCCCATCAATATCAAAGCAGGAAAAGTGAAAATCACTCCTGCCGCCAAAGATTCACCAGCCGAAGCTGCCGTTTGTACCGCATTGTTTTCGAGGATATTGGAATTCTTAAAAATACGCAGAATAGCCATAGACATCACCGCAGCAGGAATAGAAGCGGCTACTGTCAGTCCTGCAAACAATCCCAAATAGGTATTTGCAGCTGCCAATAATGCCGACAAAACAATCCCCAAAATCACTCCTTTGACAGTGATTTCAGGCATAACCGTTTGCGGTTTTATATAAGGTTTGTGGTCTTCGTTCATTGTCTCTAATTAGAAGTTGTAATGTAATATAAAAGGCTTCAAAATCAATAGTTAATCAAAATCAGGAAGACAAATTGAGGTATTATTGGGCTTCAATTTGCTCCTTAGTAATTAATTACTTGGCACTTAGTTTGTTTTTGCTGGTAGGGCAATGCCCAAAAATACGCATTTTAAAACAAATTGCCTGTTTCAGCCTTTAATTTTACAGACCTATGTTGGTTTTCAGAAAAACTTGGCTTTTGAAGTAGGCAAAAAATGGATTGAAGGTAACGCATTCAAAATTTTAGAGTCTCAATGTAAGATTTAGGTCATGCAACCAACAAGTATCAAAAAAAATCTTTGTAAAAATAGAACCTTAACTTGTATAAAAATCGTTATGCAATATAAGTGATTCATTTAGCATAAAAATCCAGCATTCACTTTCAAAACACAAAACGTTTTTTTAGCAATTTTTTGTTTAACATCTTCTTAAAAACACAAATAGAATGAAAAGATTAGCTTATTTATTGACATTGTTCACAATCGTTTGTTGTACGACGCTCAATGTACAAGCACAAGAAAAAAAGGGTTTTGATAAGAGCCGTTTGTTCACAGGCGGTAATGTTGGCTTGAGTTTTTCCACAAACTACTCTTTTGTTGAAGTCTCCCCAATTCTGGGATACTATTTCACCGACAAATTTTCTGCAGGCTTAGGACCATCTTACCAATACTACAAAATTTTTGGCTCAAGTATCAACATCATTGGTGCACGAACTTTTGCTCGATACGATATACTCGACAACCTATTCTTACATGGAGAATATGGAACATTCTCCTACAAAGATGATTCAGACAATGGACGACAATCGTTTTCGATGCTACCAATTGGAGGTGGATACCGTCAGTTCATGGGACGCACTTCCATTTACGCCATGGCTTTGTACGATATGTTGTATGCTCAAAACAAAGGTAATCCAAACTTATTTTTGGTGTCAGCTCTTAATAACGGTATCAGAACCAACAATGGTTGGATTTTTAGATTTGGAGTCAATTTTGGATTCTAATTAAAATCAGTTCACATTAGCATAAAATCACAAAAGGAGTGTTGGTTCATCAAAACCAACACTCCTTTTTTTATCTTTTCACATATCCATATGGGCAATGTTTACACGCATTTTTGCAGCAATAGCCACGCTCCAATAAGTACTTTTCAGTCAACACCATCAAGCCTTCTTTATTGAAGTAAAAATCAACTTCTTCTACCAATTCTCCCATTATTTTTGTTTTCTTTCCTCGTACAATTTTGGTCTTAGTCGCTTGTTACGACCTTTGCGGTAAATCTGTGCTCCTTTCTCAATTCCCTTTCGTCTCTCCCTTTGTTCTTCCAAAGGCAAGTGTACCGTTTCTTGACATTCATCGCTACAACAGACATCGTATTTAGCGGCACAATCTTCGCATTGGATAAACAACAAATGACACGCATCGTTCGCACAGTTGATGTGTGTATCACAAGGATTGCCACATTGATGACACTCGCTGATGATTTCATCCGAAATACGCTCTCCCAATCGGTCATCAAACACAAAGTTCTTTCCTTTAAACTTGTTTTTCAAGCCCTTCTTTTCGACTTCTCTTGCATAGTTGATGATACCGCCTTCCAATTGATGCACCTTCTCGAATCCTCTGTGTTTGAACCAGGCACTTGCCTTTTCACATCGAATTCCCCCTGTACAATACATCACAATATTTTTGTCTTCCTTTCCCTCCAAAATATCTTCTACAATCGGCAAGGAATCCCGAAAGGTATCTACATCAGGACAAATCGCATTCTCAAAATGCCCTACTTCACTCTCATAATGGTTTCGCATATCCACGATAACCGTTTCTTTATCAGCAGTCAATTGATTGAACTCTTCTGCGCTAAGGTGCTTCCCTTTGTCTGTGACCTCAAAAGTCTCATCATTCAAACCATCCGCCAAAATTTTGGGGCGCATCTTAATTTTCAGTTTGTAAAAAGACTTACCATCGTCTTCCACTGCAATATTCAAGCGTACATTGTCCAAAAAATCAATGCTGTACAAAGCTTTTTTCCAGTCTTCAAAATGGGGTTCAGGCACGCTCAACTGTGCATTGATTCCTTCAGTCGCCACATAAATTCGCCCAAAAACACTGTATTGTTCCCAAGTCCGATACAGTTCGTTCCTGAATGCTTCCACATCTTCAATTTTGGCATATTGATAAAACGATAAAGTCACCCGCTTAAAAGATTCTTCTGCGAGTTTTTGTTTCAATAGTCTTTTGTCAAATTTATTATAAAGAGCCATATCCTGAATAAAAATTAAAAATGCAAATCAGAACCACCAATTTTAATCAGCTGATTCATTTTGTAATGAACTGCAAAAATACAAATTTTCTAAAATAGAGGAATGTGTAGGTGGATATTCAATTTTGAAATTGTTTGGGGATTGAAATTAGAGAATAAGGTGTGATGTGTTTACCGTCTCGTTCAGTCTAACAAATCAGTTTTTGGATGTGGTAAATTTATTGACTTGCTGTTTATGTGGAGTCAGGAGGCTCTATCTATGATGTTGTTCGAGTGTCGGCACTCAAACAAGCTACTCCTATCAGCTTAATTAAGAGCTAAGCCTGCTCCAAATCTCCCTTCAGGACTTCAACCAAACCATTCATTTTGCCATATTTATAGGCATCCACACATTTGGCATAAAATTGACTCATCTTGGTTGTATCCACATGAAAACGAGATTTCTCTTCATCCATGCGTTTTTTAGCACGGCTCAAAAGTTGGCGACAATGTTCTTTCTTTTTTTCTACAACCAATTCAATCTCCGCATAATCAAAATTGAGCACCTCCTTCAATACGTACACAATACGCTCCGAAGGATTCAACTTTTGCAGCAATTGAGAAATAGCCGCCTCCAAATTATAATCAAAATCCAATTTCTCACTCAAATCCAATTCAAAATTGAACTTGCCCATAAAAGAATCTTGCAGCCAATTGTCGATGTGGGTAATGGGGAGTTTTTTTGCCGCATTGAGGTGGTTGATGCAGCGATTCACCGTAGATTTGGCGAGGTAAGATTTTGTATTTTCAATTTTGGAATGATCCAACCCTAACCACTTCAAAAACGTATCATGTACCACATCCTGTGCATCTTCCAAACTTCCCAACATTTTGTAGGCAATTGAAATCAAAAAAGGGCGATAGGTAAGAATCGTATCAGTAGTGGTCATTGAGTTCTATAATATTGAAGTAAAAAAATATTCTCAATTCTACAAATATAGCAATTGATTTATCAAATTAAGTTTTTTCACATTAAATTGTCAGAATTTATTCCACAGTTTATTATCCAAAACGTAGACATAAAGCAAGCTTCTAATTACTCAATCCCTAAAGTATTGACATGTAATATTTTTTGATTTATTTTTTTTACTCACGCACAAATAAACAATCTTACTGCTAAGTTTTTTTGTCGTTTTATGTATTTATTTTTCAAAACAAAACATCAAAAAGGAACTGCAATAAATCCGCAAAATCCAAAACTCACATTGAGCACACACTTTTGCTAAACTCCACTCATTATTCCACTCCAAATGAAAATAGTTTTTTTCTTTCCACAAAAATGCTTTATACTTGCAGCAAGTATTTATTTCAAACAAAATATGCCTTCTTCCAATCTACATACTGCAAAAAATTGGTGGCGTTCGATGAAAACCCATCGTTCGAACACATTTTGTATTGGTAGTTTTTAAAGAAAGCAAAATATTATACCATAAAAAGTATTTTGGTCTATTTTAAAAGGCTCACTGTTCGGACAGTGAGCCTTTTTCATTTTTAATAAAAATCCAAACGCAAAACATACCAACATGAACATACTAACAATGATTCTTCACCACAAACAATTAGAAGTACAAGGAGCTAAAAAACAGCGCAATATCAAAGAACTGCAAAACAGTCCTTACTTCAATCGAACAAGTACTTCAATGAAAAACAGCATCCTAAAAGGGTCTGGCATCATTGCAGAAATCAAACGCCAATCTCCGTCCAAAGGCGTAATCAATCCAAATGTGATAGTCGAAGAAGTCGCAAAAGGATATACTCAGGCAGGTGCATCTGCCATATCCGTTTTGACCGATTCCGAGTTTTTTGGAGGCAGCAATGCCATACTCAGTTCCGTTCGTGCAGAAGTCTCCACTCCCCTCCTCCGCAAAGAATTCATCATTGACGAGTACCAAATTATTGAAGCAAAAGCCATTGGAGCAGATGCCATTTTGTTGATTGCAGCGGCTTTAGAACCCAATATGTTGATGGCATTGGCGCAGTTGGCACAATCCATAGGCTTAGAGGTATTGATGGAAGTCCACAACAAAGCCGAACTCGATAGTCACCTCAATCCCTATCTCGACATGGTAGGCGTAAACAACCGCAACTTGAAAACTTTTGAAGTATCTGTGCAAACTTCCATTGATTTGGTCAATGAAATCCCCAGTGATTTTGTCAAAATTTCGGAAAGCGGCATCTCTCATCCCGAAACCGTGAAAAAACTACAAGGCTTTGGCTACACAGGTTTTTTGATTGGCGAACAGTTTATGAAACAGGAAAGCCCTTCCGATGCTTGCCATCAATTTATTGAGCAAATTCGACCTGTTGTGCCTTTAGGATAACTCTGTAACGGCGATTTCAATCGCTGACACGCTCTACAAGATTTATTTGTTTTGGAGAATCGTCCGCATGAATGATTTCTACCATTTTTTCAAATCAAATCTTTTCCCACACTATACTTTCGGCGGTTAAAACCGTCGTTACCGAAAAAAATGTTTTAATGGCATAGCTCGAACAAATTCAGGCAACTTCCTTCTTTCAATAAAAACGGAAAATATTGAAGTGTAAATCATCGGACAGCAGGTGTGCGGAAAGTCAGCTATATTCGTTCACAAACAATTCTTTTAAAGTTTTAATCCGCTCTAAACCAAAGAGTTTTTGCGATTAAATTTGAATTTCACTTAATTTTCATTCATTTCTAATGAAATATACCTGGCTTCTTATCTGCTGTTTCTTCTTTTCCTTCAATGTATATGGACAGGCTTGTTGTTCTGGAGGTGTTCCCATAGCAAGCAATATTGGCTTGACCACAGGACAGCCCAAATCTCTCCAATTACTGCTCACTTACGACTACAACAACCTATTGGATTTGATGAACGAATCTGAGCGACTCGACGACCGTACCCGAGAAAGAGCAAC
>JBGCDY010000825.1:0-3005 GCA_045105835.1 Chitinophagales bacterium | reverse complement strand
AAACCCACCACTAGTGAGCAATTTCCAAGACAAATAGACCTCTCAATCAGAACCATCATTTAATAAAAACAACTTATTGACAATATGAATCAATCTCTATTATTGGTAGAAGATGATACCGATTTGGGCAATGTGATGCAGCAATATTTGGAGGTGCATGACTTTGAAGTCGTTCTTTGTCGGGATGGTTTGGAAGGTTGGAATCGCTTCAAAAACGGAAAATTTGATTTGTGTATTTTGGACATTATGATGCCCGAAATGGATGGTTTTGACCTCGCCAAAAAAATCAAAAATTTTGATGATGAAGTGCCTTTTATTTTCTTGACCGCAAAGAACCAAAAGCTGGACAGAATGAAGGGTTTGGCTTTGGGAGCAGATGATTACATTGTCAAACCCTTTGAAATTGATGAGTTGGTGCTTCGTATTCAGAACATTCTCCGCCGAACGAACCGCATTAAAACGGAGGTTTTGCAGCAGATAGGAATCTTTTCTTTTGATCGTACCAATCTTTTATTGGAGGGCAATAGGAAGAAATTTTCATTGACTTTGCAGGAAGCCAAATTGCTGCAATTGTTGTTGGATAATAAAAATGAGGTGGTGACCCGTGAGGCTATTTTGGTTCGCCTTTGGGGGGAGAATGATTATTTTGCAGGACGCAGTATGGATGTGTTTATCAGCCGATTGCGTAAGTACTTGAAGTCTGACAAAAGTGTGCAAATCGAGAATAGGAGGGGAGTCGGATTTGCATTGAAGGTAGAGGAGTAAGACGGATTTTTTGGTTTTATTTCGATAAATATTGGTCTATCATGTCTTTTTCGTTTTTGCAGATTTTTAACTTGGAAGATAACAAGAACCTGTAAGTAGAAATGGTATTGGCAAACTCAGGAGCAAAGTATTTCTGCAATTCTTCTTCAGATTTGACATTGATATATTGCCAATTTGCCAAGTCAAAATTTTCCTTTAAGTAGGGGTAAAAATGCCTGTCGTATATTTTTTGAGTGCTCTCATTGATGGATTCTACTCTATCGAATCCATTGTATAAGGTGATGATTTCTCGTTTTTTATCGTAGGGTTCTAAAAAACGTATGTCACCTGACTCGGTTAGCACCCTATAAGAATCCGTGACCAAATCAACATTTCTCAAATCCAAAAGTCTGGTCGATAGGTTTCTAACTTGGTTTGCCTCTTTTTTGCTGGAAATTTCGGTTAGAAGTGAGTCACAGTTCTTCAAAGCTTCTTCAATGTGTTTGATGGAGGACTCCAACCGGGCAGTATTCTCCTTGCACTCCAATTTGATATATTTCAAATGGTTGTTGATGAGTTCTTTTTTTGAATTGGTGTCTGAACATTCATTCAACTGAAAGGCAATCAGAATGCCAATCAATACTACTGCAAATTCTAAAGCATGATTCAACCAGTCGATTTCTTTCTTCATTTTTTGTGTCTTAAAGCCCAAAATGTCGTTTCCTTCAATGGTAAATATAACAAAAATGGAAGTATCCTGAAATAGAAAACCCCTTGTTTCTTTGATTCAGAAACAAGGGGTTTATTTTTTATCTATTGAAGTGCTGGATTAAGCGACTGATTCAGGCTCTTGTTCCATAATCACTTGTTTGAAGTATTCATACGTTTTCGCAAAACCTTCTTTTCTACCGACTTTAGGCTCCCAGTTAAGGATGGCCTTCGCTTTTGTGATGTCTGGTTTGCGCTGTTTAGGATCGTCCTTAGGTAGCGGTGTGTGAATGACTTTGCTATTGGTGTTGGTCAAAGAAACAACTTCTTCAGCAGATTCTTTGATAGTGATTTCTTGCGGATTGCCGATGTTGACAGGCAAGTGGTAATCACTCAACAAGAGACGGTAAATACCATCTACCAAATCACTGACATAGCAGAAAGAACGGGTTTGAGAACCATCACCATATATCGTAATGTCCTTGCCCGTAATGGCTTGGTAGAAGAAGTTAGGCAATGCACGACCATCATGCAGCCTCATTCGAGGACCATAAGTATTGAAGATACGGACAATGCGGGTTTCGACACCGTGGAAAGTGTGGTATGCCATCGTCATTGCTTCCAAAAATCTTTTGGCTTCATCGTAAACTCCTCTTGGACCAATCGGATTTACATTCCCCCAGTATTCTTCCACTTGTGGGTGAATCTCTGGATCACCATAGACTTCTGAAGTCGAAGCCACCAAAATTCTTGCTCCTTTGTCCTTTGCCAATCCCAACAAATTGTGCGTACCCAAAGAACCCACTTTCATGGTTTGAATAGGCATTTTGAGGTAGTCAACAGGGCTTGCAGGAGATGCAAAATGCATGATATAATCCAATTTGCCAGGAATATGAACAAATTTGGTGATGTCATGGTGATGAAAACTAAACTGTTCTAAAGGGAATAAATGCTTGATATTGTCAAGATTACCCGTCAAAAGATTGTCCATCCCAATGACTTCATAACCTTCTGCAATAAATTTATCACATAGGTGAGATCCCAAAAAACCTGCTGCTCCTGTAATTAATACTCGTTTCTGCATATCGTTTTTAATAATAAAATGATGATAAATGATGAATGACTGGGAAAGGAGATAAGGCAATTTCAACTAATAAATCCATCATTTATGAGAACCTCTTTTTTCATTATACTTTGTTAAAAAGCCTCGCCATAGCCTTGCTATGTCTGTGTTTTTTGCCTCGTCTAATAAAAAAATATTTCCTCAAAATTGTCTATTTATTAATTTGAAAATGCCTAAGTGAAAACTTAAATTCAATTGCAAATTCAAAACAAAAAATCATTGATTTAGAGTGTATTGAAGATAAGATCGGTAATTTGTTTTTTTTCACTAAAAGGTAAAATTAAAACTCTGATGCAAAACCAAGTTTTGAGTTTTTACAAAAAACTTGGTTTTGTATCAAAGTCTTCAATTTGTATTTTTATTTATTGGGTGCTTGTGAGCCCAAAGTTGCTTGATTTGCTTCAACCAATTCACGCCCAACACTTGAGTA
>JBGCDY010000824.1:0-2498 GCA_045105835.1 Chitinophagales bacterium | reverse complement strand
ATTAGTCGAAGGTGAATTGACAGATATTGGAGATTTGAAAGAAATCACGAAACTACATGGAAGTAATTATGGAGAAAATCCAGATGTTTCAGACCATCCCCAAGAAGCTGTTGTCTCTCTCAAAAACGATAGAGGAACTTCCTATGAAACCTACATTCATGTTCACAACGAAATTCGAGCAGCATACAACGAACTCCGAGATGAATACAGTGAACAAAAATTGGGATTGGGCTACAAGGAATTGGGGAAAGAAGAACAAAAAAAGGTTAGGCAAGAATACCCTTTGAAGCTGTCAGAAGCCGAACCAGAAGGTTTTGATGAATGGTAAACAGGAAGACAGAAAAGAAAAGCGAGATGAGAGGCTTGTTCTTTTCACTATTTTTAAATAATATCGTCCAAACACTTAGAGAATTGCAGCTTAGAAGAAGGCTCCAAAAGTTTCAGAAACTTTTGGAGCCTTTCAAGTATTTATGTAAAAGTAATCAGGTAATTTATTTGCAGTAATTGCTTGAAAACAGCACTTCCTTATCTCACATCTAATTTCTGACCTCTTACTTATTTTTAGCTGATAAAAATCTTATAATCCTCCATACTCTTCTGAACGATTTGCCTTGCTACATCTGCTTTTTGAAAATCCTCAACTTCTACCGTTTTGTTTTCCAGTTTTTTATAGTCTTCAAAGAAATTTCGTAGCTCTTTGAAGAAATGCTCAGGCAATTCCGAAATATCATTGATGTGGCTCACACTCATGTCGTTTTCTGCCACTGCAATGATTTTATCATCCAATTCTCCTCCATCCAACATTCGCATCACTCCAATGACTTTCGCCGAAACAATGCACATCGGCACAACGGTTATTTGTGACAAAACCACAATATCCAAGGGATCTTTGTCATCACAATAGGTTTGTGGGATGAAGCCATAATTGGCGGGGTAATACATCGAAGAATAGAGGACTCTATCCAACATCAATAGACCACTTTCCTTATCCAATTCATATTTTGCCCTTGTATTTTTAGGGATTTCAATGATTCCGTTGACCACATTCGGAGCATTCTCTCCTACTTTCACTTTGTGCCAAGGGTTGTTTACATCAAATTTCATCTTTTAGGTTTTAATTTCTTTGAAAAAAGTAAGGTTCTTTGACTGAAATCGTGAACTAAGACTACAATGATCTATATTTCAGTGAATTAGAGTACTATCCTCCTAATGATTATTCTTTTATAAAATCAGACTATTGTAGTTTTTAGATTCTCCACGGAATTTGTCAGACAACCCAAATTATAAAGGGCGCAAAAGTAGTCATTCTGATTGTTTGATGCCCACAAAACGAAATTTTAACATAGGCGAATCTTACTCCAAGAAAAATTGAAAAAACCCTCTAATGACCAGATACATAGCATACACTGGCACCATTCCCAATACAATCACGGCAAACAAGTCTTCCCAAAAAGGGGCATTATTATTGAGGTCAAAAACATTTACAAACACGACAATCGTTACCGCATTCAAACCCAAAAGCTTCAAACCTCTTTTCATATCAGAATTGAACAACTTTGCAAAAATACTTGGGGAATCGTATTCTGCGGCATCTCTATTTTCCACATTTGAAGTAGAAGTTATTTCATTGCGTTTGTCCAAGCGGTGTTTGACATAAATTCCAATCAAAGAGAGAACTCCACCAATGATAGCATTAAAAAGAATAGCATCCATAGTCGCTTATTTTTCTGTTTTTTTGTGATAAAACAACAAAACCAAAAACCGTTGTAAAGTTCCTCGCAAATCAAATGCCGAAGTCATAAACTGTCGCCTTTTTACATTTTTGTATTCCTCCTGTCTAAACCAATACACGTTAGCAAGCATTTACAAAATGAAAACTTACTCACACAAGTGAGTTTATTATTTTATTTGAACACTAAGAACATGAAAACAACAACACTATCCACCTTCCTTTTGATTCTAAGCGGATTCCTGCTATTCTCTTGCAATAGCTCTATTGACAAATCGGCTGCAAAAGGAGATGCCATGAAAGTGGTCGAATCATTAAGTGACGAACCACAAGCAGAATCTGCCACTACGCTGACTGCAAACGAAGCCTCAAACGATTTAGAATTGGAAACCGAAAAAGAAGTGCCTCAAGCAGAGGGCGAAATCGTCGAATTGGTAGAAAATACAGATTCATCAGAAGAAATGATGCCAACAGAAACGATAGAAAAAGAGGACAGCAACGCTCCTAACCCTTCGGAATCAGGACTTTCAAATCCCTACACCGAGGAAAAGGAATCCGTAAAATCCGATGAGGATACAGGTATTAATGAAGAGGAAGAAACAAAAAAGGCAGAAAACTCCTCAACTGATGCTGCAAAAAACACCGCTAATAGCAATGAACCCAAGCCCAAAGAAGAAACAGTCAATGCTCCTCTAAAAAGTTTGGGTGATGTCACAGATGGTTTTTTGAAAAAATATGTCTCAGGCGGTTTGGTTTCCTACAAGAGCAT
>JBGCDY010000823.1:0-4718 GCA_045105835.1 Chitinophagales bacterium | reverse complement strand
GCTCGATTTGCGAACGCTTGGCCGATAACCAGAGATGACAATGCGACTTCCGCGCCTCGTTTACATCACAAACATACCGGCACCGCACAGCGTAGCTCTGGTCGAAGCGCTTTCGAAGCACTTCGAGATGGAAATGTGGTATTACAAGGAAATCGTTAAGTTCATCAGAGTCTTCTTAGGAGGTGTTTTAAAATCCAATGCAGTTCTGTATAAAGGAGTCATTACAGGCATTTTGCAGGTTTCCAAAGAAAGTATTTTTTCGGACTTAAATAACATTGAAGTTTATTCGGTCTTGGATGACAAATATGCAGACAAATTTGGTTTTACCGAACCCGAAACAAAAGACTTATTGAATCATTTCCAATTGATTGAAGATTTTGATTTGGTTAAACAGTGGTATGATGGCTACAGAATGGGAAGCATTGAAGATATTTACAATCCCTGGTCGATTACAGGCTATATCTTAAAACATCAACAGGGCTTCAAGGCGCATTGGGTCAATACGAGTTCAGATGAGTTGATTAGAGAACGAATCGCTGAAAAGGGTGCAAAAGAAATCCGTTCTTCGATAGAGAAACTTTTGTTAGGAGAAAGCATTGAAAAGACAATTGAGGAGCGAATGATTTTTGACGATTTTTATGGCGACAAAGAATTACTATGGTCTTTGCTGCTCTTTGCGGGTTATTTAACTCCCATCAAAAAGTTGAGGCAAGATTTTTACCAATTACGTATTCCCAATCAAGAAATCAAGATTGTCTTTAAAAGAACAATTAGACATTGGTTGGAAAGAGGAATGAATATCACTCATTCCTTATTACATGAAATGATTGAGAGCCTTACCCATAACCGAATCAAAGAATTTGAAAAACATTTTCAGGCAATTATGGGCGATACATTCAGCTATTTTGATGTCACCAAAAACCCAGAAGATGTTTGGCAGGCGTATGTTTTGGGCTTATTGGCAATCGCTGAAGAAGACTATATCATTCGCTCCAATCGGGAGTCAGGTGATGGACGATACGACATTTTATTATTGCCAAAAGTGAAAAATCAATATGGAATTGTCATCGAAATCAAAGCAATGGACAAAGAAGCTACCCAAGCACAAATTGATGCAAAATTGGACGAGGCACTTGGTCAAATCGAAAAAAACGAATACTACAAAGAATTGATTGCCCACAATATTCACAAACGTATTGAAATCGCAATGGTTTTCGCAGGGAAGAAAATCTACCTAAAGCCTAAATAATTCACAATCAAAACAACGAAATAAGCATATTATACATACGTGTTTTACCAAAAAATCATAACCGATATGAAACGACTATTACAAAACTTCTTTTTACTCCTCTCCTGAGTGTTTTTACACCAATCCTCCTTCGCTCAAAACGACCTCATCCTCGTAGGGTTACTCGACGGTCCTTTTAGCGGTGCACCCAAATTTGCAGAACTCTATGTAGTCAATGATATATCTGATTTGAGCATTTACGGATTAGGGAGTGCCAATAACGGGCAAGGCACAGACAGTGTAGAATGGGCTTTTCCTGCTGAACCTGCAATGGCCGGAAGTACGATTTATGTAGTCAATGACACTACTGAATTTACCAACTTTATGGGATTCGATGCGACCTACGAAGATGGTGGCGCAGCTTGTAGTTTCAATGGCGACGATACTTTTGAAGTATTCGAAAACGGTGTCGTTATTGACGTTTTTGGCTTCATTGATGTGGACGGAACCGACAGCACTTGGGAATATACAGATGGTTGGGTCAAGCGCAAAAATGGTACAGGGCCTGGCGGAACTACTTATACCGAAAACGATTGGGATTACAGTGGCATCAATGTATTCGATGGACAAACCTCCAATGCTACCTCTCCTACGCCTTACCCAACTGCTACCTACGACCCCGAAGGCAGTACTGGCGGAGACCCTACGGTTGATTTGGTTTTGAAGGGAGTTATCCATGCTGGTGGAGATGTGAAAGTGACCGAGTTTGAAGTATTGAAGGACATAACAGATTTGAGTATTTACGGTATCGGAAACTCCAACAATGGTGGTGGTTCGGATGGTCAGGAATGGACTTTCCCTGCTGTTGCAGCTACTGCTGGAGAACGTTTGTATATAGCCCGTGATTCTGTTGCCTTCAATGCATTCTTTGGTTTTGATGCCAATTTTTTCGACCCTCCTGGTGATATTCTCACCTTCAATGGAGACGATGGATTGGAAATATTCATGAACGGAATGACTGTAGAAATCTTTGGTGATACGCTCTTAGACGGCACAGGTTTGGCTTGGGAATACTCCAATGGCTGGGCACACCGCAAAGATGGAACAGGACCAGAAGAAGGTGGTTTTGTGATAGAGAATTGGGAATTCAGCGCATTGGGCAATTTTTCAGGAGTAGAAACCAATGCTACTGCACCACAGCCTTACCCCGTTTTTGACGACGGTACAGGTGGAAATGAAGCGGATGATTTGGTTTTGGTCGGTTTGATTTATGCAAGTGCGGAGGTCAAAGTTTCGGAATATTACGTTTTGGATGACATTGCAGATTTAAGCATATATGGTTTGGGTGTGGCTAATAATGGTGGCGGTTCGGATGGTCAAGAATGGACTTTCCCCGCAGCCTCTGCTGCAAAAGGAGACAGAATTTTTGTGGCAAGAGATTCCACTGCTTTCGCCAATTACTTTGGTTTCAGTGCCAATTTTTACGACCCAGACGGAGGTGCCCACAGCTTCAATGGCGACGACCCATTTGAATTATTTGGAAACGGTGAAGTTATTGACAGCTATGGAGATGTAGAGTTGGACGGAACAGGTTTGGACTGGGAATATGTGGATTCTTGGGTACAAAGAAAATGTGCTACTGGACCAGAGGCGACTTTCAATATCGACAATTGGACAATTGCGCCTCTTGGAACGCTTGCAGGAACAATGGCAAATACAGACGCTACCGAACCTTACCCTGTCGATACTTACCTACCCGAACCTTGTGGCGAAACGGGTGGAGACACCAATTTGGTAATTACCGAAATCATGTACAATTCTCCTGGAACAGACTTGGAATTTCTTGAGTTTTACAACAACACTACCGACCCAATTGACATGACGGGTTATATCATTGCAGATGGAGTCGTTTTTACCTTTCCCGAATTCGTATTGGGAGCAGGTGAATACGTTTTAGTTTCGGACGATGCTGCTGGAATGGAAAGTTTTTATGGAGCGACTGCTTTTCAGTGGGAAAGTGGTTCTTTGAACAACGGCGGAGAAGTAGTTACCTTGACCGATGCGGCTGGAAATGTAGTCGATATGGTCGATTATGACGATGCTGCGCCTTGGACAGTTACCCCTGATGGACGTGGACCTTCACTGATTTTGTGTGATGTCAATGCCGACAACAACGACGGAAGCAACTGGCAACGTGCCATTTCTTCTTCTGGCAAATTTGTAGACGGCAGAGAAGTATTCGGCAACCCTGGTGTAGCTTCCGAATGTGTGGACGTACCCATTGTAGCGATTCAATCAGCAGAATCCATTGTAGGAGAAGCCGACGGTACAGTTACCGTTTTGTTTTACATAGACAACCCTGCTGCTACCGAAACCACCGTTGAAGTGAATTTGATAATGGGCGGAAGCGCAGACGAAAACGATTTCACATTCACTCCCGTCACCATCACTTTCCCTGCAATGAGCGTGGAAGACCAAATGATTACAATTGATATTTTGGATGATGAAAACCAAGAACCAGAAGAATCTTTTGCCATCGAAATCTCCAATGCAAGCAATGGCGCAATTATATCGAACAGCACCATGACCTTCAATATCATAGACAACGATGCCGAAATCACCAATGCCTTGAAAATCATCGGATTGATTCACGGACCATTATCAGGTGTCCCCAAAGCAGTACAATTTTTGGCAGTAAAAGACATTCCTAATTTGAGCTTATTTGGCTTGGGATGCGCCAATAATGGTGGAGGAACAGATGGCCAAGAATATACTTTTCCTTCAGTTGCTATATCCGAAGGAGACTGCTTCTATGTGACCAACGATGCACAAGGCTTTAGAGATTTCTTTGGTTTCGATGCCGAATTTGTAGATGACGGTTCTGCCAACAACTTCAATGGGGACGATGCTTATGAGGTGTTTGAAAATGGCGAAGTAATTGACGTATTTGGAGAAATTGATGCAGATGGTACAGGCACTGCCTGGGAATATACTTTGAGTTGGGCGCATAGAATAGATGCGAGCAGCGGTCCTGACGGCAGCACTTTTGTTTTGGAAAATTGGGAATTTGGAGGCTTAGATACCTTAGCCAATGAAACAACCAATGCAACAGCCAGCAATCCTTATCCCGATGATATGTGCGGAGCTGTAAACATCGAAAACGTAGATTTGAGTAGCTACATTCAGCTTTATCCAAATCCTGCAAATGCTATCCTACAAATAACTTCAAGTATTCAATTGGATGAAATTGAAGTGTTTGACATCATGGGTAAAAGTGTCTTGAAGGTCAATAAACCAACAACTTACAATCAAATTGAAGTAGGTGATTTACCGAATAACATTTACTTTGTTCGCTTTATTTCGGACAAGCAGATGTGGACACAGAAGGTGATGATTCATAGATAATCAAAGCTTTTTGTTCAACAATCACCAACAAGTGAAACCAAAACCTTGTTGGTGATTAATTTTATTTTTTTGCGAAAATCCCCCT
>JBGCDY010000822.1:0-8135 GCA_045105835.1 Chitinophagales bacterium | reverse complement strand
TTTATTATGGATATTGCCAATAGACATAATTTGTATGTTGTTGAAGATTGTGCAGAGGCGCATGGGGCAACCTTCAAAGGAAAAAAAGTAGGTTCTTTTGGTCATATTAATACCTTCTCGTTTTTTGCTAATAAAATCATTACAACAGGAGAGGGAGGTATTTGCCTTACAAATGATAAGGAGTTGAATGATCGGATGCGGGTATTGAGAGATCATGGTATGAATAAAAATAGACGCTATTGGCATGATGTAGTTGGCTATAATTATCGAATGACGAATATGCAGGCAGCTGTAGGTTGTGCTCAAATGGAGCGAGTAGATGATATTATTGCGTATCGAGATAAATTAGAGGAATCATATAAAGAAATACTGAAGGACTTGGATTTTATTCAAATCCAACCTAAACTAAAGCATAGAAGAAAAACCGTTTGGTTGGCAAGTGCCTTGATTGAAGAAGATAAACGACAAGGTTTTATCGACTTTTACAAGTCTCACAACATTGACATCAGACCTTTTTTCTTCCCATTAAGTGAAATGGACTTGTATAAAGAATATAGTTTTTCTTATAAAGTAAGCCATCGACTTTCTAAAACAGGTATCTCGTTCCCTACTCATAAAAATGTTCATTTGGATAAATTTAGAAAGGTGACAGAGATGTATTTATCTGAGGTGTATTCAAGGGTATAACTAAAATCTCAAAGTATATTAATCATAATCTATTATGAGTAAACGTTTTTTACCTCTTGACGGGGTTAGGGGCTTGGCAGTTTTAATGGTTTTCTTTTCTCATACATCAGGTCGAGGACAGTATTTGCATGAATATTTAAATTTTACAGGAATAGGGCATATAGGTGTGTATTTATTTTTTGTTTTATCAGGTTTTTTATTGAGTATGGGGCTTTTTAGTGAAGGAGTCAATACCAAATCACTTAAAAAATTCTACATAAAACGTACTTTGAGAATCATTCCATTGTATTACTTTGTTTGTTTATCAGTATTTATTTATCAGGAATATACAGGTAACTTCAATGAAAGATATCTTCATATTGAAGGAGGAACAGAAGGGCTTTTAAACCATTTTTTATTCATTCAAGCTGATGGTTTATTTTGGTCTATTCTCATTGAAATGCACTTTTACTTAGCTGTTCCTCTCATTATTTTCACATTAATTAAATTTAGAATAAAAGCAGTTTGTTTTTGGCTTCTTATAGCAGTAACAAATGGGTTTTTATATCTTTCATATAAGATGCATAAATTTGATGTGACCAATGGTTTTATTAAAAAATACCTATCCCTACATTCCCAAGGAACTACATTTATTGATATTTTTATCTTTGGTATTTTAGCAGCTTATTTATTGAGGTTTCATAAAGAGTATTTATACAAAAATAGAATGATTATACATCGATTAGCACTTACCGCTTTTAGTGTTTTGATGGTAATGGTATTTATTTTAGTTACAAAACATTTTTTAATATTTGAACGACCATTTTTTCATTTTAGATTTTTCAGTATAATATATGGTATTGTATTTAGTTTGTTGGTTCTATCTGTCTATTTGGATAATCCATGGAATAAATATTTTAGTTTTGCTTGGTTGAGATTCATTGGAGTCATAGGGTTTTCCTTTTATCTCTTGCACTTTGCTGTGCTACAATTTGTAAATACCTTACCTTTATATAGTGGGATAAAGTTTTTTATTTCGTTTGTACTTGTTTGTGCGATTAGTAAAATTTCTTTTGAATTGATTGAAAATCCATCTGTTAGCTTGGCAAAGTGGATTAACAAAAAAGTAGCATAGATGGGAAAGCTTAGTATAAAGGAAATAATTACAATTGTTAATAAAATAGAAACAGAATTTCCTGTAGATAAAATCTCTTATAAAGGATTGAAAGTATGGCCAATTATTCGCTGGCTACACACCTATAAAAGGAAGGTTTTTTATAAGAATACAACTAACTTCAAAAGAGAAAAAAATAACATCTTAGATAGAGTTAAGGAAAATATCAACACTGCCTCTAAATTTATCGACAATGCTTATTTACACCCTATTAAGTCAAGATTGACAGACAAGCAAGGTCACAGTCCTCTTGGCAGTAGTGAGGTAGATGTTTTGGCAATTGTCAAGAATGTAGATAGAAATGAATATGTTGATGGTAAGTATTTTTGCAGATTTATCGACAGCTTATTTCATTTCACAAAAAAAAATAACTCTTCAATCAAAACAGTAGAGTTTACTTTTGCTGTGCCTTTCAAAACACCCCGTTATCTGCCTTCAAGTGTTGTTAGCCCTGCTTTGGCAACTGCTTTTTTTAAATCATTGATAATAAGCCGTTTTACTATTAAAAGCGAAGAGATTGCTTTTTTAGAAGAGTATTTGGAGTACCTGAACCAGTTAGACAAGAGGCTAAAAATCAATGTGAATAAGCAAATAATAATTGGAGAACTCTGCAAGGTTCTGTGTTATAAAAAAGTATTTCAAGAAATATTAGAAGCTACCAAACCGAAAACTGTTGTTTTTTCTTGTTACTATACTCCTGGAATATTTGCTGCTACATTGGCTTGCAATGAACGAAATATCCCCACTATTGAAGTTCAACATGGTCAACAAGGGGATTATCACTTGATGTACACACACTGGAAAAGTATGCCCCAAGAGGGCTATGACTTACTACCTACACACTTTTGGATGTGGGGAGAAAAAAGTGCGGCAAGAATTCGAGAATGGGCTAATAAAACACAAAGACATCAAGTGATTTTAGGAGGAAACCCTTGGGTTGCCTTTTGTTCGGAATATGATGTAAATATAACTGAATCAGATATATTGGCTTTCGATAAGCTGATCAAAAACAAACCCAAAAAGGTCTTGATTGCGATGCAATATGTAGAAGATTTCTACAATAGTTGTCTTATAGAAGCAATGCGAGAAGGAGGGGATGATTTTCTGTGGCTGATTAGAATGCATCCAAGGATGCTTCGTTATAGGGAAGAAGTAGAGAAGTTCTTAAAGAAGAACAACTGCAAGAACTATGAGTTGACCTATGCGAATAGCTTACCTGTGTACTATTTGTTCAAAAAAGTAAATATTCAAATTACTTTTTGGTCTACAGTTGCTTACGAAGGCTTGGCATTTGGAGTGCATACTATTTTGATTCATCGAAATGGTTATGATGCCATGAAGGCTTATGTGGACGAAAACGTTTTTAAATACACAGAGAACGCACAAGAATTGATTAGTTTTATAGAAAGTGGAGTTTTTGAAAAAGAAAAAACTCCTTATATCTTGGCATCTTCCAAATTGATTCAAGAAGAATTCAGTGCAATACTCAATGTCTAAAAAACAGGTTCTTTGACTGAAATCATGAACTGAGACTACAATAGTCTATCTTTTAGAAAGTTAGAAGGCTGTTTTGCTAATAATTATTCTTTTATGAAATTAGACTATTTTAGTCTTTAGATTCTCCACGGAATTTGTCAGGCAACCAAAAAACAGAATCAAAATGACTATTTCTAAACCGGATTTTATTGTAGTTGGAGCTATGAAAGCAGGCTCTAGTACATTGAGCTTTCATTTGGGGAATCATAGTCACATAGCCATTCCACAAAAGGAAGTTCATTTTTTTGATAGAGATAAAAACTATGAAAAAGGAACTCAGTGGTATTCAAAAGTATTGTCAGGGGAACTAAATGCTTCTACTTTGCTTATTGGTGAGAAAACTCCAACCTATTGTTATCTACCTAAGGTGGCAGCGAGAATTTATGAACATTATCCTGATGTAAAATTGGTTTGGATATTTCGAAACCCTATCAAAAGAGCCTACTCTAATTATTGGCATGCCTATAAGAATGGGTTTGACTTATTGAGTTTTAAGGAAGCTGTAAAACAGGAACCAGAAAGAATAAAACAGGACATACGATATGGATATTTAGAAAGAAGTAAATATGCCTCTCAAATTCAACATTATTTGAGTTTTTTCCCAAAAGAGCAAATGTATTTTTTGTTATTTGAAGATTTAATTAAATCTCCTATTGAGGAGATGGATAAGGTATTTGATTTTTTGAATATTGCAAAAGACGGTTTTGTGTTGAAAAAAGATTTGAAGAATCCTACCCTGATTCCTCGATGGCTTTACCCTCTTTATTTGACAAGAAAATTAACAGGCCCTCACAATGTACTGTTTAAGGTTTTGAAGAAAATTTTAACAATTGGAGTCAAACCTGGTTATCCTCCTCTTTCCAAAGAATTGGAAGATAAATTATTAGATTATTTTCATGCATCTAATCTTGAACTTCAATCCTTGATTGAAAAAGATTTAAGTATTTGGGGTAAATAGGAAAATGCTTGCATTTTATTTTTGATATATACTGAAATTGGAAAGGAGGGATATATGCCTGACTTTGACAAAAAAATAAAAGAGATAGCAGACGAAAAACACATTGATTATATCAATATCGCTCCCAAATCTGGTAATTACATAACGACAGATGGAAATCATTTATACAAAAAAGCTGCTCAAAAAGTAACACTTGAGACCCTAAGTAGTATTATTAAAGTAGATGAACAAGATTAAGAAATGTCAGCCAATAGTGGAAAAAAAAACTTTTTACAAAGCTATGTCATAAAAACCACCGATTCCTAATTATTCTTGTATTTCACCGTTAGTTTAACGAACTTTATAACATCGAATTAGGTTTGTAAATGAAAACTCAACACAAATAATCAAAAAATATAGCAAAATGAAAAAAGTTCTAAAATTTAATTTACCCTTCATAATATTTTTACTTTTTTGTAACCAAACATATGCACAAAACCCTGTAACTTGGACTGGAGCAAGTGGAAATACACAGGTTACTGGTAATTCAGTAACAATGACAGGTGGATCTAAGTGGTCACAAGGAGCTTACTCTGCCGAATCTATAACCGCAAGTACAGATGGTTATGTGGAAGTTACTGTCCAAGCTACTAACAAAGGCTATATATTTGGATTAGCAATTCCTCCCAATAATGGGCAGCATTTTTCATCAATTGATTATGGTATATTTGTAAGACCTGATGGTAAGTTAAATATATTTGAAAATGGCTCAGGAGTATATTCAAATGGAGGGAATTACAGTGTAAATGATGTATTAAGAGTTGAGAGAACAGGACAAACAGTAACCTACCTTCGAAATGGAACGCTTATATATACTTCTCAAACTACTTCAAGTACAGCTTTAATAATGGATGTTAGTTTCCGTGATGCAAATGCTACCGCTCACAATGCAACTATCTTTGTAGCAGGTGGAGCTTGTGCTACAACGGTATATGCAGATACAGATGGTGACGGTTTTGGAGACCCTTCAGCTACAACAACAGATTGTTCGGACCCCCTCCCTTCAGGATGGGTAGCAAATAGTGATGACTGTGATGATACAAACGGAGATATTAATCCAAATACAGTTTGGTATGCAGATACAGATGGTGATAACTTTGGAGACCCCGCAGTAACCC
The DNA here is from genome assembly GCA_045105835.1 of Chitinophagales bacterium. Classification (GTDB taxonomy): domain Bacteria; phylum Bacteroidota; class Bacteroidia; order Chitinophagales; family UBA2359; genus JAUHXA01. The sequence goes on along the minus strand of JBGCDY010000822.1, from coordinate 2,644 downwards.
AAACTCAATGCGCACAACCAGTTGGATATGTATTAGACAACACTGATTGTGATGACACTACTAATGATCCTTCAAACGATTGTGGTGGAGGTGGAGCTGGACCTTCGGTTTGGACACAGTCAGGAGATGATATCCGTTACAGTGATGGGAAGGTTTTGATTGGAGATGCTGCTTTAGATATTTCGAGTGTCGATTATAATCTTTTTGTTGAAAAAGGGATTATGACTGAAAGAATAAAAGTCTCTCTTTCTAGTTCAGCTGATTGGGCAGATTATGTTTTCAAAAACGGTTACCAGTTGATGACTTTAGAAGAAGTATGGTCTCATATTTTGGAAAAAGGACACTTGCCTAATGTACCTTCTGCCGAACAAGTAGCAGAACAAGGAATTGATGTTTCTAAAATGTTTCCAACTTTACTTCGTCAAATTGAAGAAAACAAATTGTATTTAATTCAAATGAACGAGGAAATAAAAAAGCTCAAAGAAGAAAATGCAGCACTAAAACAACAAAACTCTAAATAAACGAAGTGGAATAATTACTCCTTTGATTCAGAATAGATTAAGGTGATGGCTTTTTATAAAGTCATCACCTTTTTTATTTTATCAAAAATGACTTACTTTGCATTGTATAATTTTTCTTGAAAAGAAAGGTGTCGGATAAATGAATAAAAAAAATTACTACCAAAATATAATTATTTTCTCGATTGCACTATTGGTCACTGGAATATTACTACAAAAAAGGGTAAGTTCAATGGCGGATTTAATTCCCGTTTCTGATGAACTTTGGGTGATTTCTGCAACTACTGGAGTTGCGGAAACAGGACATCCTCAGTTGAAGCCTTCTAATGAGCAAATAGCCTATAATTCTGAATATCCTACAGATGGTTATGCTGAGGTAAAACAATATATTGTAGAATATTATCTCCGAGCCTTTGTATATAAAACTGCTGATGCACTTGAAGTAGAGTGGAAATACTTATCTAATTTATTCTACTTTTTTTTATTTGCATCCATTCCCCTTTTTTTATATGTTTTCTTCAAACGAACACTATTTCCTCTTACTATATTCGCTTTCTTACTTATACTCATTGGAACTTCAGTTTGGGCAAGTAGTGCTTTTCATTATATTCGATATTATAGTTTCTCTTTAGTCTTTGTATTAACCTGCCATACATTGGCTGCCTATTGCTACCTTAAATGGGAGCAACCTTTGTGGAAAAAAATCCCTGTTATTCTATTCATAACATGGATACCTGGAGGCTTAATTCATGCCGCTAATTACGTACTACCCGCTTTTTGGACACTCTTTAGCGTATTGGTTATCTTGCAACACCTCTTTTTTTCCAAAAAAGTAAGCAAAAAAAACAAAATTAGAAGCTTAGCAGTATTGGCAAGTTTATTTACTATTGGACTATTGTTAACAATAGGGAGTATTTATAGGGTATTGCCTATTAGTAATGGTAAAAATCCAATTCATTTGTTTCTTTGGAGACTTAACAAAGTAGAGTTCTCCTCTCAGGCAATTGAAGCCTTTGTTGCTCTTAATTTCAATACGTCTATAGGAGGAATTTTAGCAATTATTTTGATTGTAGGTTTTGCAGTATGGCAACTACCGATTCTAAGAAAAACAGGTGTATTTTTCTGGAAAATTACCTTGGCTTCAACAGTATTCAGCTTTGTATTATTGTATTTCTTAGTAGGTAATAATTATGTGGGATATTTTGGTTATAATCGGTACTTTTTCGTAGTACATGTTCAATATTTGTTGTTTTTAGCATTGTGTTTGACCGTTTTGTATCGTTTTTTAGTCCAGAATATTAAGGTGAGTTTTATGGGGAAACGTGTAGTTTTATTTAGCTTGATTGCATTACCTTTTGTTACCTCGATATTACCTTTATCTAGCTTGCCTGCGGATACCTATAATTTTAGTATAGTACCTATTTTAAAAACGAACTATAAAAAACAAGTTCAAAAATTGGGAGATCAGGAGAAGACCTTGGTCTTCACCAATCATGCCTTGTTTTCACTTAGTTTGTTGGACAATAATCCCATCTTTATTCTGCGACAACCGCCTGATACACTTGCAAGTATTTCTCCAAATAATACTCTGTTTATGGGGGATAAAAGAAAGTATGGAGGAAAGAATATTTATCAGAAACAAGCAGATGGAACTGTAATTGGCTCAATGGGGCTTCCAATGATTGGAACGAAAAAAGAGTTTTGCCGCATATTGACTAAGTATTCAGGTTGGAATGTACTTCTATTGATGCATGAATACCATTACACCGCTAAAATGGAGTCTGCTCTAGAGAAGGAAATGAAAAAAAGAGATTACCTCACCAAGACACTGATGAAACCTGCAGATATGTTCTATTATGAGATTTGTGAGGGGAAGTAATTTACTCTTCAAAGTATTGAAGAGTAAGCAACAATCCGCACATTCTTAATAAGATATGTGCGGATTGTTACAAAATTTGAAATCATAAAAATTGTAATGTCTTACCTTTAGGTAATACAAATAACATGGTTATAAAGATTATCCCTATGAAGAATTGCGACAATGGAACGGGTAAAATAGTCAGCATAAAAATGCTTCCTAAACCTGTATAGAGCCATATAGAGTTGGTTACTTGACTACGATATTG
>JBGCDY010000821.1:0-2477 GCA_045105835.1 Chitinophagales bacterium | reverse complement strand
ACACGACTGTTTATCTCACATTTTCTTTGCTCAAAAAGACTATAAAAAATCAAAGGAGCAAGATTTAACCTGCTTGGCTATAGCCCAAGAACTACAAGATCCATCCTGCCTATCACGGAGCTATAGTAGCTTGGGAAATGTCTGTAACCACACTTTCAAGCATTATGAAGCCTTATCGTACTACCACAAAGCATTGAAAATTGAGAAATTATCTAATTTACCAATAGGTATAAAACACATAATTATTAATTATAATATAGGTTCTGCTTTTAAGTTTTTGAATCAAATGGAATTGGCAAAAAATTATTTTCAGAAAGTACTAACGATGCTTGAAAAAAATAACTTTCACCATCATTCAGTCATAGCTTATACCAACAGTAATTTAGGGGAGGTTTTTCTAAACAAAGGAGAATATGAAGATGCTCATCTCCATTATGAAAAGGTGCTTACTTTCAAGCAAGAAAACGGATTGGCAGATGGTATGTATATCACATTGCTTGCCCAAATAGGTATTTTATATGCAAAACAAAAACAGTGGAGTAAAGCAGATTCTTTCTTTCAAGAATCCATTCAACTGCAAAAAAGTATCTATGCAGAAGCTCATGATTGGTTTTTTCAATCTTATAGGATGTATGCAGAGTTGTGTATAGTAGATCAAAAATGGGAACAAGCGATCCGATATTTGAATCAGGCAAAGGAAGCCAATTCTCACTTAACAGGTATGAAACACTACCGTTCTGCACATATTCATGTACTTTTTGCAACTATTTTTGAAGCACAGAGTAAGTATGCATTGGCACTCGATTACATCCAAAAATCACTTGGTGACTGGGAGCAAAGTATTAAAGAACAAGTTACAAAAGAAAAAACTATTTTATTAGAAATCAGGTGTTTGGAGGCAGAAATCTATCAAGGCTTGTTTGCAAAGACTCAGTCGGTAAGATATCTGGAGGCTGCTATTCAATTGTTTCCAACCATAGAGTCCATGATTGAAGAAAAACGTATTGCTGTTTTTCAAGAAAAGGATCAACTCAGGTTTAACAAACAAATGACTGATTTTTATCTAATGGCTTTGGATGTTCAATATGAACTGTACCACAGAAAACCCAATCAGCACTCATTGGAAGACCTATTTGCGATAACAGAGAAAAACAAAGCCCACAGCCTGCTTGCTACACTTAAAAATAGGGAAGCATTGGAATTGGTCAATATTCCTGAGAAAGAATTGGAGCATTTACAGGCACTTCAATCTGAAATAGTGTATTGCCAAACACAATTGAAAACTTTGGGGAAGAGCAGTCAAGAAGAAAAAGGAAGTGAGCATATCGAAAGACTATCCTACCTTCAGGTAAGTTATCATGAACTCATTCAAGAAATAGAACAAAATCATCCTGAATATTTTCATTTAAAACATCAAGCTTCCATTATTGGAATAAAAGAAATACAGGCACAGCTGGAATCCAAGAATGCAATTATTAGCTATACGCTAACAAAAAAAACGCTCTATACTTTTTGTATTACTTCAAAAAACATTGCTGTTTATCGAATTGGCTTGTCAGATGATTTTTACGATTGCTTAGAGTTCCTGATAGACGATGGCATATTGGGTTTGAATAGCAAAATCTATGTGAAAAAGGCTTATGAATTGTATCAATATCTTATTGCACCTATTTACCTTCAATTGAAGCAAAACCATATTGAGTCACTTATCATCATTCCAGATAAAGCTCTTTTAGAGTTTCCTTTTGAGGTCTTGCTTTCTCAAAAAACCGACTTTAAGGTGTCTTATAGAGACATGTCTTATTTGTTGAAAGACTACACGATTCATTATCATTATTCGGCTACTTTGTGGAGTTATCAAAAAGCTCGAACAAAAGAATTCAATCAAGATTCAACTTCAAATTTTGTTGGCTTTGCGCCTGTTTATGACCAAGAGCACTTCCCTTTAGAAGCTGAAAAACTGCCCGTAGAAGCGACAAGGGATATTAATTTTCGTGGTGGGGTTTACAAAGCTCTTTTGTATTCAGAAGAAGAGGTGGTGGATATTGAAGCCAACTTCAGAAAGAAAGGATGGAATGCAGACACTTTCCTCAGAGTAGAAGCCAATTTGTCCAATTTTAAAGAGGTCATCTCCAATTCTCCTGCTAAATTTGTCCACATTGCAGCCCACAGTGTCGCAGATAATGAACAAGAAATTGAGGGCATTTTGTTTTCTCCTTCCAATACTCCCACCTCAACTTCAAACGAAATGGATGGTTTTTCTTCTACTCGACAACAAGGTACTGAAACGATGGCGGACAACATTCTCTATGCCCACGAAATCTATCAGTTGGGCTTGAAAAGCGACTTGGTGTTTTTGAGTTGTTGCGAAACGGGTGTAGGCAAAATTGCAGAAGGCGAAGGAGTCTTGTCTTTGAATCGGGGCTTGATTTATTCAGGAGTAGCCAATATTGTCTTTACCCTCTTCAAAATTTACG
>JBGCDY010000820.1:0-6113 GCA_045105835.1 Chitinophagales bacterium | reverse complement strand
TGGGTATGGATGAATTGAGTGAAGAAGATAAGTTGGTCGTACACAGAGCAAGACGTGTTCAAAACTTCCTTTCTCAGCCTTTCCACGTTGCAGAACAGTTTACAGGTATGAAAGGTGTTTGGGTATCTATTGAAGAAACCATTCGTGGGTTTAATATGATCTTGGACGGTGAAGTAGATCAGTATCCTGAGAACTCTTTCCACTTGGTGGGTACAATTGACGATGCGATTGCAAAAGGTAAAAAACTGATTGCAGAGGCGGAAGCTAACGCATAGATATTGGTGACTGGTGATTAGTGACTCGTATTTTTTCAGTTACTAATCACCAATCGCTATTCACCAATCACTAAAAAGAAATCAGATGAATGTAGAAATATTAACTCCTGACCAATTGGTTTATGAAGGAGAAGCAAGTGGACTGCAATTGCCAGGGATAGATGGTTCTTTCGAGGTATTGAACAATCACGCCCCACTTATTGCAGCCCTAAAAGCGGGTCGTTTGCGATTGAATGCTGAGGGCAATTCTTCTATAGCTTGGAATATCAAAGCAGGTTTTGTGGAAGTATTGAACAATCACATCATCGTATTGACTGAAGGAGCAAAAAAAGAAGAGTAAGATTTCAATAGAAACTCTATTGATTTTCTATAAAATCACAAAAGCAAAAGGCGAGTTTTATCCAAAACTCGCCTTTTGCTTTTTCTTGTTTATGCTTCAAAAAGGGATTAAAAAATCATTCCTATTTGAATTTTCATTCAAAGCCTATTTTTTCTTCTTAGCTTTTTTCTTCTTCTTAGATCGTTTCGACCTTTTCTTTTTCGCCCCTCGATTGGTATTCAATACGGGTTTCGGCACAGGTGCAAACTGCAATACTTCGTGGTATACCTTGGGAATAAACTTCCAAATACCATCCACAAATTGAAGCCCTTCATAAGTGCCATCAGGAATGTAATCAAAATAATTCCCTCTTGACTTTTCATCTTTTGGCTCTAAATGATCGTAAATAATTTTTGACTGACTTGCGTCATAATTCATATTCACAATCGCCTTGTCTTGAAACTCCATGATGAAACGGTTTTTGATTTCCATCTCCTCTCCCTCTCTCGCTACCTCAATAATCGGTGCACCAAATACAGCTTTACCTTCTTCAAAATGCAGAACGTCCAAAACCTTGATATCGCTTCGTTCGTTGTTGCCATCCCAACCAAAGAGCATATAGTATTTTTTACCTTCGTGTGATACCTGCTTGATGTTGTAATACAAAGTGCCATACCACGTTGTAGGGTCAAGAACCTTGTCTTCTGGTGCCCCTGCATTTGCAGAGAAATCTTTTAGTCCCACCAACTCCAATTTTTCAGCATTCATCTGAATCGCGCCATAATAGCGGTAAGTACTTGAGGCAAGCAAAGGAACTGTCCATGTGAAAATTCGAAAGGAATTATCTTCGGGAGTGAGAATAGACACACTCTTCAAAGAGTCAAATGGATAATGGTAAGAATTGGGTGTTCTCAAAACTTTCACCAAAGCGGGGATAAATTTCTGACAATTAGCCAATCGAACAGAATCATTGTAATTGACCAAAGTCCTCAAAGCTTGAGGATTCCCTGCATCTACCACTTGCTGTGCTCTGACTGAATCATAAGGAGCTTTCACCATTGTTGAGAAAAGCTTTGTTAGTTTAACCTCTTGTTTCTTTAATTCAGTTAAATTTTCTGGAGTAATTTTTTCTTCAATCTGAGCAAATGCAAAGACTTGGAAACATAATAATGCGAAAATCACTACTTTTTTCATACTTTAAAACTTATTTTTGAAAATATTTTATTCGGACTAAGTACGCTTTTTGTGAACAATATAGTATATCAATAGAGACTTTTCAAAACAATTTTTGTTTAAGATTCACGCAAAATACAAAAATACAACCTAGTGAAAAACATCACTTCTTTCATCATAAACAAGCATTTAATAATAGGTAAATACGTGATTGTCTTAATGGCAATCATCGGAATATCCATGTTATTCCCCCGCAACTACTTCAACTACGACTTCGACATCAACAAGCCTTGGAAATACGACAATTTATACGCCCCTTTTTCATTCACCATCAACAAACTAGCGGACAGTATTGAAGCCGAAAAAAAGCAGGTGCTCAGCAATTTACACCCCTATTATAGCTTTGATGAAAACAGTACTCAGGTTTCCACACAACAGTTTGTAAAAGCACTCAATAGGCATTTAGTTCTCGTTAGAAAAAAAAAAAAAAAAAAAAACGTTAAGTTGGATTCTGCGCAGTATGTCAAAATAGCCCAAAAACTTTTTGAAGATGTCTATCGAAAGGGAATTTTGAATTTGGCAGACAGCTACGAGGAGCCATTAGACAGTACCTCAGGAATCATCAATGTCTTAGTAGGTGATCACGGCAATATTGGCAGCATCACTCCCATTGACGACCTTTACACACAACCAAATGCATGTAGATACATCCAAAATCAAATCAAAATCAAACGAGATCCCAGTTTGGAGTTTTTACCCCAATTAATCTGCAATAGTCTACAAGCCAATATTGTATATGACGACAAAACAACCAGCAAAATCATCAAAGATCGATATGGAGAAATTTCCGATACAGAGGGCTATGTCGAACAAGGAGAGGTCATTGTAGCCAAAGGTGCAAAAGTGACAGCCGAAGCTCCATACAAAACCTATCAAAAATTACTCACATTAGAAGAAGCCTACAACACACAAAGCAAAGAGGACAAAAACCAATCTTTCATCAGCAAGCATGCCATAGATTTCGGTTATTTTATCATCACCGCCATCATCCTTTTCATCTTTGTGCTCTTTATGCAAAGTTTTGAGAAAAGTGCTTACAGCAGCCTTTATGAACTCACATTCATTCTTGTATCCATCAGTTTATTCCTCTATTTTGTCAAAATATCGATTGACCTCCAATCGGGATCACTGACCCTTCTCAATCTCTACTTTCTTCCTTTTTGTATCATTCCCATCATCATCAAAACCTTTTTTGGGAGTCGAATGGCACTCTATGTCCACATCGTTATTGTCTTACTCAGTGGCTTCTTAGTCCCTCTAGGTTATGAGTTCATATTCCTACATTTTGTTGCAGGTTTGGTCGCCATTTTATACAATGTTCAGACCTATTATTGGTCACATTTTTTCATCTCTACAGCCTTGATATTCTTCACTTATTCACTTGGATTCTTGGGAATATCTCTTGTCCAAAATGGCTCATTCGACAGCATTCAATGGAACGTTTTTGGTTGGTTGGGCATCAATGCATTTCTCACACTCTTGGCATTTCCGTTGATTCCGATTTTCGAAAAAATCTTTGGATTCCTTTCCGACATCACCTTAGTAGAATTGGGCGATTTGAATAAGCCTCTTCTAAAAGAATTGTCTAAAAAAGCTCCAGGCACCTTTTGGCATTCTCTGCAAGTCTCCAATCTGGCAGAAGCCGCTGCAATGGAAATCAAAGCCAATGCACTCCTCGTCAAAGTAGGCGCGCTCTACCACGACATTGGCAAAATACGCCGTCCCATCTATTTTATTGAGAATCAGAAGACCGCCATCAATCCACACGACAGTCTCAGCTATTTGGACAGTGCCGAAATCATCATTGACCACGTAGTACATGGCATCGTACTCGCAAAAAAATACAAACTTCCTAACATCATCATCGACTTCATTCGGACACATCACGGCACCACACGCACTGAGTATTTCTACCAAATGTGGATCAAAGAAAATCCCAAAAAAGAAGTAGATGAAAAACAGTTTCGATACCCTGGACCACTCCCCTATTCTCGTGAAACCTCCATTGTGATGATGGCAGATTCTATTGAAGCAGCTTCAAGGGGTTTGAAAAACCCAACCGAAGAAGACATTCACCGATTGGTCGAAAAAATCATTGACGGAAAAATTCAACAAAATCAATTTGTGAATTGTGACTTGAGCTTCAAAGACATCAATCAAATCAAGAAAGTCTTCAAAAAACAATTGAAGAGTCTATACCATATCAGAATCAGCTATCCTGAAGAAGGCAAGCTTCACATTCCAAATCCAAAAGGCGTGGACTAAAAACGGATTTCGTAGGACGTTCACCCAAAATATTGTAGTGTCGTCCTATATCCACATTCGCAAAAATCACCTTTTTGGGAGCGATTTGAATATAACCACTGTACAAAATCCATTTATAAGACTCTGCATTCGTCGCAACAGTGGGTTGAAAATATTGTTTTTGGCTGACCGTCAATAGATACTTACCAGGCGCAAGACCATCTGCAATAAATACATCGCCTTGCTTTTCCATCAACTGACCACTTAGGTTCACTTCAATCGCATGGTAGTAGGTAGGGAGGCTCAAATAAAGGGTTGAAACATTATAACTTTCGTTGGCTCTTAGGGGATTACAAAAAAGGAATAGGCATAGCATTGTTAAAACGAGTAAGCGTAAGGTCATTCTTTAGGGGTTTGTCTATTTCTATAAATTAATTTCATTGATGAGTTCATTAATTCTATGCTATTTTGATAAGGTGTTAGGTCTTAATTGAAACAAGCATTATGCCATTTTCCTGAAATTGAAGCATATATTGATAATATTTATAAAAGAAAATTATTTTAAAAAACACTTCCAATTTTGCACGATTCACTTCAAATAAACAGTGCAGCCTAAATACAGTAGATACTTCATTTCTAGGTTTTCATTAGCATCTGATTGACTTCAAAAAAATATTAGGAATCAATGAAAATCAACAAATCCTACTCGGAATAGCTCCAAGTAGGATTTTTAATTTTTTATCATCAGACTTTTATAAAAATAGTTCCTTACTATTGTGGAATAAAAAAGTGTTTTGTTTCTTGTTTGCTGCTTTCAAGAACGCTTCTATTCCAATAGACGAAATGAGTGTAGTGAATTGAAGATTTTTCTGCCTATTTACCAATAATTGCTTTCAATAAAACTTACAGCATCTGATGCCCCAGATACATCCTCCATAAAGGCAGAATATTATTCAAAGTCTATTGTTTCTATGACTTTTCTATTGCTGAATTAACAATAAGTTCTTTCCCATGAAAATCAGAGCCATTTAAGGCATTTAGCGCTTTATCTGCTGCCTCTTTACTTTCCATTGTAACAAAACAAATTCCTTTTTGACTATCCGTTCTTCTGTATGCGATTAACTTGATAGCTTCTACTTTGCCATGCGTTGAAAATAGTTTATCTAATTCATCTATTGAAACGGTGTAATCAAGGTTTCCTACGTAAAGTTTCATTTTTTAAAATTTAAAAGTTAGAAAAAATATTGTGCAGCTTCTTGCTGCCTCTTGTTTTTATTGATTGCCTTTTTGGGAAAAACTAGGCTATGACAGATATATTCATAGCCTGAAAAATAAGGGGGTTTTGATTGATTAACTGATTCTTACTTTGCAATTACTTAAATTCCTCTCCCTAACACATCATCCATAAAGGAAGAATACTCTTCAAAATTAATTCCCTTGTCATCACCTTCATATTCCTTGAAGAGGTTCAATAATTTTTCGGCAGTCATGGTGGCATTTTTCTTTCTGATGAGGGGATCAAAGTATTTGTACCATTCTTTGAACTCAATGATACCATTGCCATTTATGTCTATAGTATCGAATGCTTTTTGTCTCTCTGCTGTTGAATTCATGATTATTATTTTTAAAAAAATTAAAAAAATATAGTGTTTTGCTGCTTTGAAGAGCAGCGATATTCTAATAGACGAAATGAGTGTAGTGAATTGAAGATTTTTTTGAAGAAAAATGATATTTTATCCAGCCGCACCAAATACATCGTCCATAAAGGAGGAATATTCTTCAAAGTTGATTCCTTTGCTGTCGCCTTCATAGTTTTTGTAGAGTGTCAATAAGGTTTCGGCTGTCCATGTGGAGTTTTCCTTTCTGATGAGGGCATCAAAATGTTTGTACCATTCTTTGAATTCGATGATGCCACTGCCATCTTTGTCAATCTTGTCAAATGCTTGTTGTCTGTTTGTTGTTGAACTCATGAGCGTGTTTGTTTAAAAATAATGTTATGCTGCTAACGATAGCAGCGATGTTTCAATAGACGGATTGGAGGG
>JBGCDY010000819.1:0-5091 GCA_045105835.1 Chitinophagales bacterium | reverse complement strand
CGTGTGCTCTTCCGATCTCAGTTAATGCTTCAAAATACTCGGTATGGTAGTATGAACCCTTACCTAACACATTATTTTGACCAAGAGATTGGCGCAAAAAATGATGGGCATACCTATAAAAAAATAGAACGTGTATTGGGGATTCCTGCAAAACATATTTTGTTTTTATCCAGCAACGAAACCGCATTGAACAGCGCAAAAATAGCAGGACTGCAAACTCTTCAATTGTTGAGGTCAGGAGTATCTCCTGCCTACAGACACCAAAGAGTCAAAGAGTTTTCGCAAATTAATAGAAGAAACCATTTGCAGTACATCAATTGAACTATACGTCGTTTTTTCAAAAAAATGAACTTTACTGTTAAAATATAGCTTTTCGCTGTCTAACCCTAAGACGTGAAAAATCAGAAACCATCATGAAGCATGGAAAAGCACAGGGGTATGACATTCAACTAATTAGTTGGGGGTTGTACCCCTTTTTTTATTGGACACGCCATTCGTTTTCATATTGCACTTCATAGAAAGGAGACAATTCTTGCAAGTTTTTACTGCCATGATACCTAGGAGTCGTATGGTTTCTACTCCACCAAACCTTTGCTTTTCCCATAAACTTTGCCTTTCGGATTGGAAGAGGTGGGTGAGACGAAAAATAATCCCGCAAAACATTCACTCCATTCTTTGGAGATTGTTTATAACGGTTTCCATATTCCTCCAACTGACCAAAAGCCCCTCCAACACCTCTTGGGTCGTATTGAGTTTCCAAAATCAAATCATAAGCATATTCGTCGGCATCATTTTCTTGTGTTTTGCTATAGGAATGCCGCAATAAAAGAGAGTTGGCAAAATCCGCCAGTTTACCCAAACTTTCAGCATTCATTTTTTCGAGTGTCAATTGATATTTTACCGCATCCAAGCAATGCCCTTTTTCGATGTGCCCCATTTCGTGTGCCAAAACCGAAACCAACTGTGCCTCATTTTCCATAATACTCAAAAGTCCATTCGTCACTACGATAATTCCACCAGGTAGAGCATAGGCATTTGGGGTAGAAGTTTCCCATAAAAATACCTGGTAATCAAACGTTTTTTTGGCATAAATTTGAAGGCTGTCCACCAAATCATTGAGGTAAATGAGCTTCAAACTATCTTCATGATTCAAGTGACGGTGTTTATACCTTGCTGCAATCGCCTCCCCATACAGTGCTTCATCCACATCATTTATGGGCATTACCTTACTGAGTGTGTGATCCACAGCTTTAATAGGTTTGCCTATTCGCTCAAAAAGGGGAGCAAGTGTTCCATTTGTAGGAGGTTGTATTTTTTGGAGATATAAAAAGGCTATCAAGCCACTACCGATAAAAAGAAGTGACACCAATGAGTATAATCGAATTTTATTCATACTAAATATTTTTTTCTTTGACATTTTTATTAAAATAACCTTTTGGCTTAATCTTGTTAGATTTAACATCTTTTAGTCGCTGCAATATACGGAGCTATAAGTGTAGATTATCTAATTTAAGTGTTATTTTACTTGTCTTTATACTGTTTTATTCTTTATATTTGCAGTCAAGTTATGTGACTTTTGTAACCCCGAAAATTACTTTAGTATGACATTTGCAAGTAGAGAGGAAACCAATCACATCCCATACATCTACAAAAGATTATTTCAGTAGAATGAATACTTTCCACACCCTCTCCCTATCCAAATACTGCTAATATAAATCGTGGGCATAAACACATCAACTCTATATTTTTGAATGATTTGATTATCACATTAATTCAACTAAAATTTTGTTTAACTAAAATTACTTTTGGATAAATTATTTATTTTTAGTATCTTATGTGTATGATACACTTAGCTCAAAATATATTTAAAAGGCTGTGATATAGAAAATATAAGGTTTAATCTATGAGATACAATCAATTAGAACCCTTGAAATTTTCTATAGTCTTTGAAATAGTGACCCCAACGAAATCCCTAAACCTGTAAATCAGTGAGCTATGATTAAATTTTACAGATTGGTTTTTTTATGCGTATTAAGTACGTCTATTTTTATCACTACAGATGCCCAAGTTCTTCCTAAGTTAAACACGGCCGAAGGAAGTGTTTGGATCAATCCACACCTTAGGAGTAGCGAAGTTGACAGTGAAAAAGTTCCACTTCTCATCGAAAAAGTAGAAGAAGGTGCTTATCGCCTTTGCAGTGAAATAGGAAATGTGAAGCTATTCACCATCATGGCATTCGAAAAAAACTGTGAAAGCGAAGAGCCTTGTGGTGTTTCCTTCAATGAAAATTGCGAAGCCATCTGCAATAGCGATTGTAGCTATGTAAATGCACTCACAGGCAATCCCGAAAAAATGCCCCTCGTTAGTTACCACACCTCTGAATTTCCCAATACTTCTTGTTTCCAAAAAGTAAGCAACACACACTGGTATGCACTCAAAAGCCTTGATTTTGCACAGCAGGTTTTGAACTTCAATGATATTGGAATCGGAAATACCCAAACCGTCTATGCCCGTTATTCTCCAATAGGACATTGGGGAAGCTCCAGTGCAGACGATTTTGGAGTGACGATGAATGCTTCCGCAGCCAATTGGCCAGATGCTATTTGTCATGAATGGGGACACTATCTCAACGACCAAATTACCCAAGGAGCCATCACCCACAACAATGGCAGTACCGAAATCCAAGCAATCGACGAAGGTTTGGGAGATGTTTGGTCCACATTGATTCGCTCTTATCTGGAAGAAGGAGAGGATATAGAACGTTTCAAAACTGCAACACCTGATTATAGAATGTGGGCAGTTAACCGAAATTTTGCGAATACTTACAAACCCTACAATACTTGTTCGATTCTCAGTGATGACTTACCCAGTCACATCAAAACACAAGCGTGGACAATAGGTGATTCACACATCAAAGGTTTGACTTTGAGTCATTGGTTCTATTTATTATCAGAAGGAACAAAAGGGAACTTGCGTACCATTCGTATGGAAGTGCCTGAAAATGAATCTACAATATTGACAAGTAGCATGTGCAATAGTGGCAGTTTTGCGACCAAAGAAAAAATGATTCAGTTTAACCTAAAGGGACTTGGACACTTCAAAAGTATGCAAATCATCTATGAAGCCTTATCCATTATTGGCGAAGATGAAAGCTTGCAGCCACTCACTTTACCCAAATTTCGCTGTGCGACGGAAATGGCGATTGCAGCTATTTTTCCTGAAGACTGCCATGTATTGCAGCAATTGAACACGGCTTGGTATGCTATGAATGTTGGCGAAAGCTATGATATAGCAGTTCCAAGTACCTTGGCATTTTGTGAAGGAGAAGAATGGAATTTTTCTTTGCAAAATGAAAACATCCAAAGTATTGAACTGTATGCACCAAATGGAGAATTGTTAGGGAGTGGAAGTAGTGCAGTGAACTTTGTTATTCAAAGTATTGATGAAGCTTCAATAGGAACTTATGAACTTAAATACAGACTGAATACCACCTGCAATGCAGAGTTGAGTCACAGTTGTGAGTGGATGAAAACCATTGAAGTAACAGTGGAGAATACACCCAACATTTTGATAGAGATTCCTACACAAACAGTTTGTGAAAGTGAAACGATGACTTTGAATGCTGCTGATTTTATGAAGGCTGATACTTACCAATGGCAAACTGCAAATGGAGAGTTGATAGGTGAAGAGGCTGTTTTGACTTTTGTTCCCACTACAAGTACAAGCCTGCAATTGATTGGCACAAATAACTGTGGAACAAGTGAATTGACGACCCAAATTGAAGTGAGCGCATTGCCACAAGTTTTGGTGGAAATGCCAGAACAGTCGGTTTGTGAAGCCGAAACAATGACGTTGAATGCTGCTGATTTTATGGAGGCTGATACCTATGAGTGGAAGACTGCAAATGGTGACTTGATAAGTAAAGAGGCTGAATTAACCTTTGAAGTCACTGCAACAATGAGCCTTCAATTGATTGGAAAAAATGATTGTGGTTCACAAACAATGACGAGTAATATTGAAGTGTATGAATTGCCAAAGACAAGCGAAATTTTACTACAAGCAAATGATTGCCAATCGAGTGAGGTTACACTTTGGGTAGATGAATTGTATGAGGCGTATGTATGGAACGGAATGGGGGTAGAAGAAAATGCTTTGACGGTTTCGGAAGCAGGCACTTACGAATTGACGGTTGAGAATGAACAAGGTTGTAGCCAAACGATGAGTATTGAAGTCGTGACAGAAGATTTTTCAGACTTGACAGTTGATTTTGAAGCGGGTTATGTTGTTTCGGGCAATGAGGTTTGGAAAACGGAAAATAAGCGAATCAAGGGAAAGTTGATTGTGCCAAGTGGTCGGACTTTGGAGATTGAAGGAGTCGAGATAGAGTTTTTGAACGAAGCATCAGGTATCGTTGTAGAGGAAGGCGCAACATTGACGATTAAGAATGCCGTTTTGAAAGGGAATCAATGTGAGAACCGTATGTGGAATGGAATTTTGGCAAAAGGCGATGCTTACAAAACCCAAGAACAGCTTCAATATCAGTCACAAGTTCATTTGACAGGTGCCACGATTCAAGATGCCTATATTGGTGTGGAAATGGGAGAGGGCTATAGCGATGGTTTTTTGGCAACAGGTGGAGGTGTTTTGTTGGCGGAAAATACCCGATTTGTGAACAATTCGGTGGGCGTACTTTTTCATGCTTACCTAAATGAGAGTAACAGTAAGGTCGCCGAAAACTGTACTTTCGTTTTCAATGATACCTTCAAAGGAGTACATCATATTGGCGACTTGGGCTACATCGGAATTTTGGCAATCAATATTGGAGGCATTGAAGTAAAAAAGACAACCTTCAAAAATGAGCAAAATAGTGAAGTTTTAACATCCGCAAATAGTGGGGGAGTGGGAATCGTGAGTTGGCACGCACCTATGCACATTGGTACAGGTGATGATGAGGAACGAAATGACTTTGTGCATTTATACAAAGGAATTGATGCTTATAGCACTTCCACGATTTTGGGACACATGATGATTGAAGGGAATCGTTTTGAAGGAGTAGCAAAAGGCATTCATTTGAGAAACAATCATTTTTCA
>JBGCDY010000818.1:0-5028 GCA_045105835.1 Chitinophagales bacterium | reverse complement strand
TTTTTTATTGATTCTTTGGATATCGACGAGCGTTCGAGGTTTGAACAAGAAGATGGTGTTCAGTTGGTTATGTGGAACATTCCGATACGCAACAGGACAGAAGCGGCAAATGAAGCTTTTTACATCACCGTACCGATTGGTATCATGGAAGTGGATGATTATATCCTGACGATTAGTGCCTTTGAGAACCCTGTAATTGATTATTTTTTGGAGAACAATGTCAAAAATTTCAGTACGAATGTGCACAACCAATTTGTATTATTGCTTTTTGACCGAACCAATACCTACTTCTTGAAGTACCTAAAAGGACTCAATCGACAACGAAATGATTATGAAAAAGAATTGTACAATTCTGGTCGGAATCAAGAACTTTCCAATTTATTGGACATCCAAAAAAGTTTGGTTTATTTTATGACCACCCTGCGAGACAACGAACTATTGTTGTTGAGAATCAAACGCATAGATTTTTTGAAGATTCGCCAAGACGAGGAGAAATACGATTTTTTTGAGGACATTATCATTGATACGAGTCAGGCGCAAGACATGGCGCAGATTTATTCGGACATCCTCAACGGAACGATGAATGCACTTGCATCTATTGTGTCCAACAACCTGAATAAGGTGATGAAACGCCTTACCTCGATTACCTTGATTTTGATGGTTCCCACCTTGGTTGCGAGCTTCTATGGCATGAACGTACCTGTTTGGGGACAAGGGCAACCTTTCGCTTTTCCATTGATTATCATTATCTCCATTTTGTTGAGTTTTGCATTGACCTGGTTTTTTAGGCGCAAAGAGCTTTTCTAAAAAAAAACTCAAGTTCAAATTCAAAGTACAAATTCAAAAATACTTTGATTTAGAGTTCTTGGATTTCAGGTTTTTCCTCTCACTTCTTACGTCCAATTGAATATAGGAATTAAAACCTCATTTGATTTAAGTTGTTTTGCAGCAGAAGCATTGATTACTAGTACGGAAAAAATACATATGTGGCAACTTGTTTTTTTTACACAAAACACTGATAATTAATAATTTAAAAAACTAATAACCAGTCACCAATCTACTAATTACTGTACTAACTCAATCACCCGTTTCTCGAACCTCATATTGCTCCAATAAGCTTTTGAAATTTTCATTTTTTAGTAAATCTGCAAAACTTTCACTTGCCTTAATTGCAGCTACATCGACCGTACCCATTTCGAGTGCACCTTTCAAAAAAGACAATGCCAATTGTTGCTCGCCCCTTGAAGCGCAAATATTGGACAAGGAGTAGTAGGCATTTTGCTTTAATAAATTATTGGTAGCCAATAATAAAGCTTTTTGTATTTCCTTATAGGCTTCAAATTCTTTACCTTCTTCTACCAATAGCAAACCCCGAAAGGCATGGTAACGGCTACTTTTGGGGTCACTGGCAAGCAAGTCATCTATTAATTCCTTTGCCTCAGTGTAGTTTTGGTGTAAGTAGAGGCGTTTTGCCTTTCGGAACTTATGCTCTAAACCGTATTGGGTATCATAGAAAGAAGAAACTCGAACATCTCCTGTTAATCGGTTTTGTACCCACCATTTGTGGCGACCATTGCCACTGAACAGCACCTTATCTGTTCGGTTGTTGGAGTAGTAAATATACTTGTTGGGCATTTCGTCAAAAGTGCTCGCTTGACTATCACCATACGTAGGGTCAAAAGGAATCCAGCCTGTATCTTCCAAAAAAACCTCTGCCCAATGATGGTTTGAATTGAGGCTCAATTCTGCCACACAGCCTGCTACGACTCTTGCAGGAATTTCTTTGGCTCTACAAAGGGTCACAAACAAATCAGCATACTCGGTACAGTCACCATAGCCTTTTTTTAGAGCCTTGATAGAACCCAAATTCTCTCGAATATCATCATTGTACTCCAAGTGGTCTGTCACAAAATCATAGATATTTTGAACCGTTTCCAATTGTGTATTGCCTGAAATGGTATCTGCAATGCCTTGGATTAGTTTGTTTTTTCTCCTCAAAAAAAGCTCATTGCGAAGGTATTTGTCGGTGCTGATAGAATTGTTGCTCAGTTCGTTGTATTGTGCCATTTCCAAATCATAGCGGTACAATTCTACATCCATTTTCATCTTCAATACGAAACTCTCTTTGGGTTGGTCAAATATGAATTCAATGTATTGATTGTCTCCCGATTCAAAAATTTTGTGAGGAGGTATGGAGTATTCGATGTTGATAATGCGCTGTTTGTTGGGTAGGTTTTGGGGGAGAAAAAAGGTAGAAAGTATGCGGTTGACTTTTCCTTCAACTTGATAATTGTAGTAGATTTCGAGCGAAACAGTCGTGACATCAGATTCTAAATCTTGGGCGAAAGTGCTGCAATTGAAGAATAGGAATAGGCATATTGGTAGTATAAGTTTGTGTTTCATACAAATGGATTTCAAAAGATTATCTTCAATTGAGCATGTTTGTTCTCACAAAAGAAACACAAACCTCTATAAGGTGGTTCAATATCTCCAATATTTTGTCGGTCATTTTGCACAATAAAAAAAGTGTCAAACAACTGATAAGTCGTTTGACACTTGGTATAAAAGCAATGGATTTTGAAGGAGACTGTTAGTTATTTCCAGTCTTTGTTCTAACCTTTGTTTTTGAATTTTTTGGTTTGTTGGTGCTACCTTGCGTGGGTTTTACATTGACCTCTTTTTGATTCGGACTTGTTTTGGTAGGTGTCGTATTTGGATTTGGGTTTGGCGTTCCTTTGTAGTATGCCAATGCCTGTGGAATAAACTTTTGATTGAGGTTTTTGATACGGGTTTCGTGACTGGGGTGTGTACTCAAAAATTCAGGTGTACCGCCACCGCCACTTTTCGCCATTCGTTCCCAAAATTTTGGAGCCTCATAAGGATCGTAGCCCGCCATTGCCATAAAAATCAACCCCATTTGGTCTGCTTCTGTTTCGTGTTTTCTGGAGAAAGGCAACATGACCGCCACCTGTGAACCCAAACCATAAGCTCCCATAAACAAACCCTGTGTTTCGGCAGGTTTGTTTCTCAGGGCTACTTGCAGTCCAATGCCTCCCAATTGTTGGAGTAAACCCTGACTGATGCGCTCATTACCGTGTTGTGCTACAGCGTGTGCGACCTCATGTCCCATCACAACAGCTATTCCCGTTTCATCTCTCGTATAAGGCAAGATACCTGTATAAAATGCCACTTTACCGCCAGGCATACACCAAGCATTCACCACATCTTCGTCAATGAGATTGAACTCCCAGTTGAAATCTTTTACCTTGTCAGCATACTTGTTTTTAATCATCCATTGTTCTACCGCTGTCGCAATGTTTTGACCGACATTGTTAATCATTTGAGCATCAGCAGTATTCCGAACTACTTTGCTGTCGTTCAAGACTTGTTTGTAGCTGTCCAAACTCATCTGTGCGATGGTAGATTTGGGCATTACTGTGAGCTGATTGCGACCCGTGATAGGGTTTTTGGTGCAAGAGGTAGTGAATATCATCCCTACAATGAGGGTAAGGAGCGTCCATTGTTTCATACTGATTGGTTTAATGGTAATAGTGAATAATCTCATCCTTAAATTAAGAACGTAGAGTTGGCGGATTGGTTCTATTATTTTAGAAACCCGAAAGAGCAAATGGTTTAGTGATGTAGGAAAAATAAGCCTTGATTTGAACCGCCGAAAAAAAGCTCATGAATCCGTTTTTTGATTTTTATCTATTATTCTCTCATTGCCTTTCGTTTCCATGTTTGAAATTTCCTGTAATCTTTGCCAAATACAACTGGATGTTGTAGGCATTGCCTATGGCTATCAATTCCTTCAATTTGTTGCATTCTTTTTCTTTGATGGTTTTGATCATTTTTTGTTGCCAATAAATCAATCCCTTCCCATTCTTCAATAGTTTCCATGAAAATGGTTCTTCCTCTTTGAGTATGTTCCTTTTGTCTTCCATTTAAACGAGATGGGTTTCACCATAAAAGTCTTGCCTCTTTTAGACAGCATTTTTGTCTAAAGGTATCGAAGATAGTAATTTTTTTTGAAGTTCTTTTTTCAAAAATAATGCTACTGAATATTTGAAGGACTTCAAATCCACCTCCTAACTTCATTTTTGTAGTCCAAGTATTTTTGCCCATGTGTGTTCTCCAAATACTGCTCTTCCAACCTTATTTGGAAAGAAATAGAGACATACGATACCACCACAACACACAAACTCAATGCACTGGGAATAAACAAGAAAAAACCTATTGCAGCCAAAAGTACGCCTAGAAAAATGGGGTTACGGGAAATCTTGAACGAGCCTTTGCCAACCAATGCTGTCTTTTCGCTTTCTTCAATACCAATGCGCCAAGAATCCTGCATTTGCATTTGGGCGGCAAATATCCAAATCAAACTAATGACCGAAATCACCAAACCTGCTACCTGCAATTGAAAATTGCCATGCAAATAAGAAATCGGAGACAAATAGTCATAAGTCGAGCCTCCCCAAAGATAAAGAAACGTAATGGCAGGAATACTGAGAGTGACAATAGAGAATACATTGGCATTGAAGCCTTGTGGTGTGTGGTCTCTCTTGATTTTCATCGCATTGATGCCCGTTCTTTTGTAGAGAATATAGGTTCTGAGGACGATGGCAATGCTGTAAAATAGAATGACGTAAATTAAGAATAGGGTGTTCATACTTGCTACTTGTTTGTTTTGTAGTAGCAAATATAAAGTGAATTAACTGCAATTGAGTTGCAGTTAATGAGATTGACTTGGGTGTTCCTTTACCTCGATTGAATTTTTTAGTTGTGTG
The DNA here is from genome assembly GCA_045105835.1 of Chitinophagales bacterium. Classification (GTDB taxonomy): domain Bacteria; phylum Bacteroidota; class Bacteroidia; order Chitinophagales; family UBA2359; genus JAUHXA01. The sequence continues at coordinate 241 of JBGCDY010000818.1, read as the reverse complement.
TTTTTTATCAAAATATATCTAAAAACACTATTTGGTGATCTTTTCTCAGAAGATATTTACAATATGACACCCAGACTTTTTTTTGTCTTTCTGTAAGAATCTTGTGTGTAAATCGGATAAAACCTCAAATTAAGGATGGTTTTTGAAAATGTACCGATTAAATACGGTAGGGTTAATGTGCAGAAAATTAATAAAGGTACTCCAAAAATTTACCTTCCTGAACCACCTTCAATTTTGGAGG
>JBGCDY010000817.1:0-3237 GCA_045105835.1 Chitinophagales bacterium | reverse complement strand
CATAAACCGCTATTTCCGAAATATTTGCATTTGCAGAATGAAGCTTTATTTGAAGGATTGAAGTAGAAATATTCACCACATGTGCTTTCCACAAATTGTAGTTTGCCAAATTGTCGGTAAACAAAGGTTTCCATTCATTGCCCTGTTTTGCAGAGACGGTACAATTCCCTTTTCCGTTGAGGTCGTGGAGATAAATTTTGCTCACATCATAGGTCTTGCCCAAATCAATCACTACATCAATCGGATAAGTTCCTTTCCCAAAGCCTGCATTGAAGACCGTTTTGGGACTGCCACCATTGCCGTAATTTGGCTCTCCAACCAAATTCTGCTCATCCACCAACAATTCAGCATTGCCCTTTCCCGAAGGGTTTTTTACCATTGAAGGAGACAAAACAAGGCGTTTGTCCAATTGGTAATCCCTGTGATTGTTTTTCAGAAAATCATCTTTTTTTGAAGTCAAAACAATCACAGGACGTTCACTCACATTGACTTTTACAATCTCTTTAGAATTGACCTTCAATGCTTTTTCGACCCCATCTCTATCGCCTTTCTTCAATTCTACCAAAGTAGCATATCGTTCCCCTTTTTTGATCTGCAAAGTGAAATCATTGAGTTTTGTGCCATCACTTGTAGGACTCCAAAGTACGTAAGCAGCCTTTGAAGCATCGTTTGGATTTTGGAATCTGTAAATCATCACCCTTGTATCACCACTTTCTATTTCACGTTCAAAAACCATATTCTTGAGGCGGTTTTTGAGGGTGAAAACGTAGTACCACGAAGCCTTGGCTTGATAACCCAATTCTTTGGTGCTGACCAAGCCCGAAGTTTGAAACTGCAAAGCATTGTCGGCATTCACATCTCGCAGCATATACATGGCAGCCCGCTCAATTCCTGCAGCTGCAATCGCCAAATAAGACCGAACCAACCACTGCCCCTGCACTTCTTCTTGAGAATAGCTTGCGATTTTTGGCGCACGTTGGGGGGATTCAGGATGGGTGTCGTAGCCAAATTCGGTAATCCAAACCTCCTTATCAGGGAAAAAACGGTTTCGATAAGCCACCAATCTCTCCATGCGTTCCCGCAATTTATCCGCTTCTGGACTGACTCCAATCGAATTTTTATGAAACTGTCCACCTTTGTCATTGCTGTAATGATGCACGTTGATAACATCAAAAGGTAAACTTCCGCCTCTATGTTCATCCGCCCATTCCTTCAATGCTTCGATGTGCTTCAATTCAGCAGTTGTAGTGCCACTCATGACCATTTTCATGTTGGTATCTGCATTCTTGACCCCAATCGCCTTGCCCAATTTTCCTTGGTGGGCATCATAGTCGGCACTCGCCATTGCAGCATATTCCGCAGGCTCAAAATACACCTTTCGGTCTTTCCACCAAGCATCGTATTCATTCCAATTTTCGACATAGCGGATATAGCCCAAACCTGTCAATCGCTCTTGGTCTGCTCTCAATTTCAAGGATTTGCTCATCAAACGATTGCTGCCATAACGTGCTGCAAATTGAAACAAATAATCGGCGTGTTCGGTATAGGAAGCTGGTTGGGTGGCACTTTCGTTCTCTGCAATGGGTTTGCTCATCAGTTCGTAGTAATTGGACGGCAAAAGCCACGGAACATTGCCCTTCAAAACTGGACTGGTAGTGATGCCCAATTGGTGAAGATTTTGGTAATACAAGTCAAAATTCCACTCGACTGCCCCTGGATTCCAAGCGATTTTGTTGTTGGGATAACCTTCATAGTCAGGTTGGTGATTGCCCTCGTCCCACACCCATGAGTGGTATTCTCGCACAAAACCTGCTGCTTCGATTCTCCCAATGGGGTCGTCTATAAAAGTATTCAAACCAATAAGTTGTCCCATTGGAGTGCCTTTTCTTTGCTCATTGACTGTTTCGTTCTCGTGGCTTGGAACAGTTTTTTATAGGTGGGAGGGGAAAACGTTTTCTTGGATTTGTTGGCAATTGGTCAAGAACAAAAGCCAGCAAATATACTTTAGGGAATGTAGTGTGGTCAAAACGTGGTTTTTGGTTGTGAAATAGGGGGCGGGAAATTTTGGAAAATTCAAATGCAAGTTCAAAACTCAAATGCAAAAATTGAGGTTCATTTAAGAACGGCGCAATGAGATTTTTGTAGCATTGAATGAATTTGCCGTTATAAAAACACCGTTTTTTGAGTTTTTACTTACGGAGGATTTCTGTCTATTTATGCTGCAAAAATTGAACCGTTTTGAGAGTATAATGAGTTGAATCTTATTTTCCTTTAATTACACATCGCCTTAAAAAGGTACTGCAATAGAAGTAGTGTATCTTTGATTGGGCAATTTAAAATATTAAAAACCATCTGCTTCTATTGCCCTGTGCTTTAGCTCAGGGATTAAGTTTTGTAAAAAAAAGAGGCTTTAGCCATTGCAGTGGCTAAAGCCTTTACTCTTTTTAAGGTCTTATTTTACACCGCCTTAAAAGGCAGAGCAATTGATGAACGAATATATAATTTATTTTAAAATGCTACCTCAACGTAAAATCAATACTTTCTCCACCACAGACGTTTCACCCGTCTGCAAATGCAGGTAATAAACGCCCGCTGCAAAATGAGAGACATCCATTTTGTAGCTCCATCCATTGGCTTCAATCCTCAAATTTTTCGCTTCCATCAACTGTCCTTGTGCATTGTACCATTGTAAATTGCTAACCTTTGGAGTCGTGGTATTGAATGACAATTGTAGGAAATCACTGGCTGGATTGGGACTGATTTGAAGAGAAGAAAGCAAGCCGTGGTCTTCAATATCAACAATTCCTACAATCACCATCAAGGGGTCTGAAATATCTGAACAGCCATTGGAGGCGGTGACTTCTAAGGATATTGAGTAAGTATCTGCATTGGAGGCTGAAAAAATATAGATCAAATCTGTAGAAACTGCGACCCCATCCACATACCAAGTATAGCTTACATTTTCTTGTTCTTTTGCGACTAAAATAACTTCTTCATCAAATACAACAAGTGTATTGCTTGCTGTGAAATTGGCGACAGGAGCTTCAACAATTGCGACCAATTCTTCAATGCTTCCATTGCAGCCCTCTGTAGAACTTTCGTATTCATACCGAACCGTATGAATACCCGTACTCAATGATGTTGGCTCAAATTGAAGTACTTCCACATCGTCTACAAAGAAATTGCCTCCACTTAGATTGGCATTGAATAGAACTGGATTGTCATTATTGCAGTAGG
>JBGCDY010000816.1:0-2679 GCA_045105835.1 Chitinophagales bacterium | reverse complement strand
ACCCACATTGGGATGAGGTCTTTTTCCTCACAAGGAATGTTCAATTCATCTCCTTCATCGAAGAGGTAGTCTTTGTAGCCTTCTATGCTCATGGCATTGGTGCCTTGGCGGCTGATGATTTTGTCGAAATTGTATTTCATAATTGAGGTTATTTGATTTTGATGGTTTGGAATCATTGAAGCAAAATACATAAATCGTTTCTCTATGTTTCCATTTCTTCAAATATCTCAAAACACCACCACAATAACAAAAAACGACTGTTCTATTTTCAACTCTATGTTTCAAATAAAAGAAAATCAGTATTTTTAAGCCATATTCAACCACTGCAAAATGGAGCCTTTCAAAATCTTCGTTTTGGTGAAAAAAGACCTCTTACAATTTTCTTAAAAATTGAATGCGATATAAAATACAGAAAACATGAGAAAATACATTGTAGAAAATAAGTTTGATGAACTAAAGAAGGCTCTCAAAAAATCCAATTTGGAGGTATTTAGGATACTGGCAAATGCTTTGGATAAAAGAGAAACGGAGTATAAGGAAATAAGCTTCAATACCAATTTGTATGAGCAGGAATGGATGGAAGGTATTGCAGTATATTTGGCACTGGATGAATCAGAGATAGAAAAAAAAGCATTGGAAATATACAGAAAAGGCTTGGTAGGAATTGTTTTTAAGATACATCATTTTATTCGGGAATCTGCTATTGAAGTGACCGATTCAGGTACTCATTTCAAGGAAGATTTTTATATCAATCCTCAATTGAGAGTTGATTTGCAGGCGATTATTGACCTTTGGAAAAAGCAAAAATTTTTCAAATCGGTACTGAACATGGTGGTAGCAAAAGCTCAACTAAGTACGGTCATGAACCATCGAATAGAGCGATTTGAGATAGGCAGGGATATGCTGCAATGTGCGGGCGGCTACGAAGAATTGGATTACAAAGAGAATGCTGTTCAAATGTATCAAGCCATTTTGCATGATTTTGAATGCGAATCGGTCAAATTATCAAGTGGTTTGTTTCCTCAGGTTTCTTATGTTGATACCCGACCAATGGAAGAAATAGAGGTGTTTGAAAAAGCAAAAGAAAGATACGAGGCTTTGACTGGCAAAATCATCCGTGAACCCAATCGTGTTCATGTAAACTCGGATGAGTCTGCAAAAGAGTTGGAAACGAAAATCGAGAACAACAAGGAGGATGAATCGGAAGTGGAGGGTAAAACTGGAGTAAAGGAGATTAGAGAGGAAAAAACGATATTACTGCAAAGTAACGGCTTTACCATAGGTGGATACAAAACTCCTGCTTTCACTTTGCGAGAAGGTGAAATGTTGAGAATATGGGTCGAAATTGTTCCACATTCTACAAAGAACCCTGACGGCTATTGGACGGCGAAACAAATGCAAGAAACGATTGAAAGGATGAGCTTCGACAAGAAAGAAGTGAAGGCTTGCCCGAATAAAGTCAAACGAGGTTTTGTGGATTGGTTGAAACCTATTTCGGTGGAGAATTATGCAAAGAAGCATTTTGGATGGTCACCAAAAGAAATTGACCGAAACCTGTCTCCACTCGGAATCAAGCCGACTTACCTACTCAAAAATTTGGGTGTTGCACATCAAAAAGTATTCGCCATTGTTTGTGGTTTTCAAGAGGATAGCATTCCCTGTTTTGACTATTATGGCTTGTCACCTGATAGCACCAAAGGACTTACAAATTATGTGAAAAGAGAGCTTAAAAAGGGGAGATCTGCCATTGCTTTTGATAATTTGTCTTACAAAACTGCAAACCCTGATTCAGACAGAATTATGAATGTGGTTGTTCGAGGGGAAGAATCAAGTGAGTGAAAATTAAAAAGTTGCATTTATGAGTTGAATATAGGAAATCAAAAGTACCATTTTAGTTTGTATAGGCACTTAATCCATTCACAAAACAATGACTATCAATCATATCAAAAAATATAGCCTTCAATCATCTCTTCCCAATCGTTGAATTAAGGCATGGTTTTAGATACCAAGCGTATGAGATGGAGTTGAGCCAATTGTTTCAGAATCTCATCAGCAATGCCATTAAATACCGCAAGAAAGAAACTCCTCCTTTGATTGAAATAAAAGTGGTTTCCAAACCCAATTCATTTGAATATTCGGTAAGGGATAATGGCATTGGAATAGCTTCAAAGCACACCAAAAGAATATTCCAAATGTTCCAAAGACTGCACGCCCGAAATGCCTATGAGGGAATTGGGATTGGTTTGGCTCACTGCAAAAGGATAGATGAGCTACACAGTGGACAAATCTGGGTAGAATCTGAGGAAGGAATCGGCAGTATTTTTTTCTTCACAATACATACAAATACAGAATTATGAGCAAACTTAACTGCGTTTTATTGGTGGAAGACGAGCCTGTAACCAACTTTCTACATCGAATTGTGGTTCAAGATGCCAATTGTACGGAAGAAATCGTCATTAAAGAAAATGGTCAAGAGGCATTGGACTACCTTCTGGATTCGGCTTGTACGACTCCTGAGATTATTTTCCTGGACCTTAATATGCCCATTATGAATGGCTGGGAATTTTTGGAGGAATACAGTAAAATACACAAAAGTGCAAGGGCGAAAGCTGTCATTATTACGCTAAGTACTTCATTGGAGGATAGTGACTACAAAAGGGCACATGACCTAAAGGTGGT
>JBGCDY010000815.1:0-10620 GCA_045105835.1 Chitinophagales bacterium | reverse complement strand
AACCGTGCAAACGAAGGCATTAGAAGAGTTTGATGCCTTTGTGGAAAAGTTACGGTCTTATGGTATTGAGGTGATTGTGTTTGAAGATAGGCTTGACCCCAGAACGCCCGACTCGATTTTTCCAAACAATTGGGTGTCTTTTCATAGCAATGGACGGGTGATGACCTATCCCATGCAAGCCCTCAACCGAAGACTCGAACGCCGCAAAGACCTGATAGATTCCTTACAAGAAGTGTATGGTTTTGAAGTGACGGAATTGGTTGATACCGCTCCTTTGTATGAAGAAGAAGAGCGTTTTTTGGAGGGGACAGGTAGTTTGATTATTGACCGAAATGGTTTGTATGTATATGCATGCATTTCACCCAGAACCCACAAGGATTTGGTTGATGATTGGGCGGAATATTGGGATTGTGAAGCGGCTATTTTTGAGGCGGTGGACGAGCATGGACAGCAAATTTACCACACAAATGTATTGATGTGTTTGGGAGACACTTTTGTGGTGATTTGTTTGGATGCCATTCCTAATCAGGAAGAAAAGGCAAAAGTCTTGGAAAGCTTTGAAAAAAATGGTCAAGCCGTAGTCGAAATTTCTTTTGAACAAATGAACCACTTTGCAGGGAATATGCTGCAATTGCAGAGCGATAAAGGGGAGAAAATATTGGTGATGTCACAAGCGGCTTACGACTCTTTGGAAGCTTCACAAATCGAACAATTGCAAGGCTTTAATGAGTATTTGGTAAGTTCTCCGATTCCTACGATTGAAAAATATGGTGGAGGAAGTGTACGATGTATGATGGCTGAGGTGTTTTTGCCCAAGAAGGAGGTAGTTGAAGATAATTCCTAAGTCGTTTTATGAGCTAATATTGTTAGGTTGATTCTCTACAACTTAATTTTTACACGTAATTGAGGAACTAAAAAGCTGAAAAAGAAGTAGTACATTCAATAAACTACTTCCAAATGTCTCTAAAAAAAGGATTTATAAAACAAGCCTTTCCCTTTTCTGCAATTCCCAAGCACAAATTTTACTTGGGAATTGCAATAGGGGTTTTGCAGGTCGCTGTGGTTTATTTCTTATCGTGTTTCATACGAGAAGCGCTGCGTTGGGGGCCAAGTACGATGGTTGGAGAGCCTTGGTTATTATCTGATGAAGAGCGACAATTCTACAATTTATTTTTGTGGTTTTGAAGGGAAGTGAATATGAAGTCAGTTTAACCTTTGGCGTCACCCAAAAGGAATTATTTGAGATTTATGCGATATTGTAAGAGGGAAAGGAATAAATTGCGCTTTTATTACAAAATAAATTGAAAAATTGAATATTTATGAGTGGTTGTGATGTCTATCAATTCCAGTCTATTGACCGACCTTTAACAGAGAAAGAACGAAAAGAAATTGGCTCGTGGTCGAGTAGAAGTTACCCTACTGCTACTTCGGCAACTTTTGTTTATCATTATGGGAGTTTTCGTCAGGATGTTGAAGATGCGATAACAGGATACTTTGATGCACTATTGCATTTTTCCAGTTGGGGTACAAAACGTTTGCTGTTTCGTATTCCCAAAAACCTGATAGATATAGAGGCTCTCCGCCCATATCAGATAGACGCAAATTATGATTACGACTGCGGACTTTCTATTATCCCAAAAAAAGAGTATTTCTTGTTAGACTTCACTTGGTCAGAAGAAGGCGGTGGTTGGATAGAAGAAGATGATTATCAAGTAGGAGATTTGATTACCCTACGCAATGATATCATTCAAGGCGACTATCGAAGTTTGTACCTCTTTTGGTTGAAATTGGCAGCTTCAAAGAAAGAATTGGGAAAGGAAGATTACGATGATTATAACGACTACGATGAAGACGAGGTGGGTGTGACAGCCGCTCCAATTCCTCCCAATTTGAACAAATTAAGTGGTGCGCTCTCTGTGTTTATTCAATTATTTGAAATAGACAAAGATTTGATAGCGGCTGCAAAACAAGCAAGTAAGGAGGAGAAAGCCCCCGAAATGGATTACGAGAAACTGGTCAAACAATTACCTGAAAAAGAACGTGTTGACTTTTTGGTTCGATTGGTAAAAGGAGAAGCCCGAATGGATTTGCAGCTTCAAAAACGCCTACAAGACCTATACAAATCTTCTACAAAAACACCTTCAAAACCAAATAGGCAATTTTCGATTCAAGAATTGAAAGAACAACAAGAGGTTGAAAAGAAAAAACGAAAAGAAGCGGAAGCCCAAGCTGCAAAAGAGGCACACCATCAAAAAATGCTCACCTTGGGTCGAGAAGTAAAGGCACATTGGAGAACAGTGTTCTACAACCTTGACCGCAAAACAGGAAAGGCGTATGATATAGCCACCGAAACACTCAAAGACTTACAAGACTTGGCAATCTTCCAAGGCAAAGTTGAGGAGTTCAAAGAGAAAATGGTAGAGATTCGGAAAAATTATGGTCGGTCTAAAGTTTTGTTAGAGCGATTTATGAAAAAGGGTTTATTTTAGTTTCAGCGAAAAAAATTTGGAAATCCCCCCAAAATGATTTACTATTGCAGCAAATCAACATAAAGATTCATTAAAAAATGACCAATATCCTTACAAATACCAACATCTCTACAACAAATTGTTGTTGCTGTTGTAAATTAAAGCAGAAGCTTTGGTAAGATATTGTTTATTTGTTGAATCTTGATAATCAGAGATGAATAAAGAAAAACATCAGCCTTTCCAAATGTAAATTTGGGAAGGCTTTTTTAGTTTTAAGAACATGACAAACATCATTTCGACATATCATCATTTACACCTAATCAACAGTTGTTGCTGCTGCTGTTGTGCCACTTACAGTTCTCACTGTCGAGGTAGCTAAGGTTTGCAGCATCGCAATCAACAAAAGCATCAAGCCCCTTCGTAGTAGAACACCACCTACCACGAAGGGGCTTTTTTATTTACCAAAAATTCAAAACAAAAAGACATCCAGTATAATGAGTACCAAACTCCAATTAGACAATATCCAAGAAGAAGCTGCAAAAAACGACATCCTCGAATTGCAGCAGAAGATTGCCGACTTCAAAAGCGGTAAAATGATTGAAGACAAATTCAAACATTACCGCCTCACAAGGGGCGTTTATGGGCAGCGTCAAACAGGCGTACACATGTTTCGCACCAAAATCCCCTATGGCAAATTGACGGCAGACCAACTGATTCGCATTGCCGATGTTTCCGAAAAATACACCAATGGAAACCTGCACCTCACCACTCGCCAAAACATTCAGTATCACTACATCAAGCTGGATGATGCAACGAAAGTTTGGACAGATTTGGCAGAAGCTGGAGTCACTGCAAGGGAAGCTTGTGGCAATACCGTTCGGAATTTGACCGCCTCTGCCCATGCAGGAATTGACCCTGACGAACTCTTTGACGTGACTCCCTATGTCCACGAAACTTTTGAATATTTCTTACGAAATCCAATTTGTCAGGAAATGGGGCGCAAAATCAAACCCGCCTTTTCGTCAAGCGACAAAGACTCTGCTTACACCTATTTCCACGACTTTGGATTTATACCTCGCCTCCAAAAAGATGAATTTGGAGAAGAACAACGAGGCTTCAAAGTAGTCATTGGAGGAGGTTTAGGCGCACAGTCGATTATTGCACCAACTGCCTATGAGTTTTTGCCCGAAAACCAAATCATTCCTTTTATGGAAGCTTCGATTCGGGTCTTTGACCGCTATGGCGAACGCAACAAACGCTTCAAAGCACGCATGAAATTCTTGGTCAAAAAACTGGGATTAAAGGGTTTTATGGATTTGGTCGAACAAGAATGGATTGCCCTCAAAAACAAAACCTACGAAATCAACCGCAATGCCGTTCCTTCCCTGAAGATTCCCCTGCAAAAAACACCTCCTACAAGCACTCCAAACGATACCGAAAAATACCAAAAATGGTTCGAAACCAATGTCTTTGAACAAAAGCAAAAAGGATGGTTTGCCGTTCAGCTCAAAATCCATTTGGGAGATATTGATGCAGAAACGGCTCGTCAATTGGCTGCTTTGGTGAAAGAATGGGCGGCAGATGACATTCGAATTACGGTCAATCAAGGTTTTTTACTTCGATTTGTTCGTCCCGAAGCCCTGCCACATCTCTTCAATGAATTGGATAAATTGGGTTTGGCAGAGCCTGGTTTTGATACAATTGCAGACATCACCGCTTGTCCAGGCACCGACACCTGCAATTTGGGGGTGACGAATAGCACAGGTTTGGCGACCAAACTGGAGGATGTTATCAAGACGGAATATTCCGAACTCATCAACGAGCGTGACATTCACATCAAAATCAGTGGCTGTATGAATTCTTGTGGTCAGCACATGGCTGCAAACATTGGTTTTCATGGCAGCTCCATCAAAAAACGTCCTTTGGTGATACCTGCCATGCAAATCGTTTTGGGTGGTGGAGTCGCTCCAAATGGACAGGGTTTGATTGCTGAAAAAATCATCAAATTACCCACCAAGCGCATACCCGATTCTCTTCGATATTTGCTCAATGATTTTGAAGAAAATGGACAAGAAGGCGAGTACTTCAATACCTATTTTCAACGATTGGGCAAACGGTATTTCTATGCTTTGTTGAAGCCTTTGGCGGATGTATCAACATTGGAAGGAGCGGATTATTTTGATTGGGGACAAGAGCAAGAATACCAACAAGCGATTGGCGTAGGAGAATGTGCAGGAGTGAGTTATGATGTGATTGGGGCAATCATTGGAGATGCCATCGAAAAAAACAGTTTGGCACAAGAAAGTCTTCAACAAGGAGCTTTTGCAGACAGCATTTACCACAGCTACAACACCTTTGTAGTCGGTGCAAAGGCTCTGCTTTTGGCTAAAGAAATTCAATGCAATACGCAAAAGGGCATCCTTGCTGATTTTGACAAACACTATGTCGAAACGGGTGAAATTTTCTTTGAAACGGATTTCGCTTCAAGGGTATTGGAAATCAATCAAAACGAACCCTCCAAAGGTTTTGCAGCGCATTATCTTCAATTGGCAACAGACTTTTTATTGGCTGTTCGACACATCCGCAAGCGGCAATTGGAGGAAAAAGGAGGAGATAGTTTGGTTTTGGAGCATCATTATTTGGCTTAGAATCAAGATTATAAGTAATCAAACCTTGCCTACATCTCGCGCTCGTCTGTGACGAGTGTGTAGTGCTTTGTCGTTTGAAACGACAGGAATTGTTAAGCACCCGTTGTAAACGAGCGCAAGTGAAATGCTAGTCTATTCCAATAAAATTTAAAACAAAAAAACAATGAATATTCATAAACATAGCCCTTCAAATGCACCAAAACTTACCCTTGTAGGTGCTGGGCCTGGAGACCCTGAATTATTGACAATCAAAGGGCTTCGAGCATTGAAGGAAGCAGATGTGGTTTTATACGATGCTTTGGCAAATCCCGAATTGTTGGATTTTGCACCCGAATCTTCTTTGAAGGTTTTTGTGGGCAAACGGGCAGGACATCACCGTTATTCACAAGCAGAAATCAATCAATTGATTGTGCAATACGCTTTTAGTCATGGTCATGTGGTACGGCTCAAAGGTGGCGATGCTTTCGTGTTTGGGCGTGGGCATGAGGAAATAGAATATGCGGCTGTTTTTGGGATTGAGTCGGAGGTTGTGCCAGGCATTTCGAGCTGCATTGCTGTGCCTGAACTGCAAAAAGTGCCTTTGACAAGACGAGGAATCAACGAAAGTTTTTGGGTTTTGACAGGAACGACTCGTGCAGGACAATTGTCGAAAGATATTGCAATGGCAGCACAGTCCTCGGCAACGGTGGTGATTTTGATGGGAATGCGAAAATTGTTTGACATCAGCCGCATTTTTGGAAAATCAGGAAAGGGCGATATGCCAGTGATGGTGATTCAAAACGGTTCTCGAAACAGCGAAAAGATGGTTTTGGGAACAGTTCGGACGATTGTGCGACAAGTGAGAGAGGCAGAAATTGGTGCACCTGGGATTATTGTAATTGGAGAAGTGGTGAGGTTGCACAGCAACTTTTGGGCAGAGGCGCAAAGGAACAATTTTGATACAGAGGCAGCAGGGGCTGTTTATGGTGAACGATTGACGGGTGACGGGTGACGGGTGACGGGTGAAGGAAAAAACAGGATTTAAAAGTGGAAGCCTTGACAACACCTGAAAGGTTTGTCAACGGTTGAAGCGAAACTCGAAAATACAAGAATACTTAAAAATATGAACACACAACAAAATCCCTTATACCCCATTTTTTTGAAACTACATCAATTGGAAATGTTGATTGTGGGGGCGGGAGAAGTGGGCTATGAGAAGTTGTCATTTATTTTGAAGAGCAGTCCAGATGCGAAAATTACAATGGTTGCGCCTTGGATTTCGCCCAAAGTAGCCGATTTATTGAAGGAAAAAGAAGGGCATAGTGTGAGAGTTTTGAAGCGAACTTTTGAAGTAGAAGATGTGGAAGGGAGAGATTTGGTGATTGCGGCAACGAATATTCGGAGCTTGAATGAGGAGGTGCAGAAGATTGCAAAAAAACAAGGTGTTTTGGTGAATGTGGCAGATACGCCCGAACTGTGTGATTTCTATTTGGGGAGTATTGTGACGAGGGGAAATTTGAAGGTAGCTATATCTACGAATGGTACTTCACCAACTTTTGCGAAGCGTTTCCGTCAATTGTTGGAGGACATTCTACCACAGAATGTGAACAGTCTGCTCCAAAACTTGAAGGTGTTTCGAGACCAATTGAAGGGTGATTTTGAATATAAAGTCAATAAATTGAATGAATTAACCGAAGGTCTATTGGAAAAAGAGCAGATTCGATGACATTAGTGGTCTTCCACATAAAACCCAACTACCTTATCTTTGTAATGTCAAATTTGGGCGAACACCACTCGCTATACCAAGTTTGCATACACTAAAATTGCATCCAGTATGATACAAATGAATGTCGGTAAACTCAATCGTGAGTTCGCCTTGTTGTCCCCGATTCAACGGGTGAAAAGGTTCTATGCCTATTTTGAAGAAAAAGAGGTGTTGTTTACCTCTTCTTTTGGCGCAAATTCGGTGGGTTTGCTCCATCTTTTGAGTCGAATCCGTCCGAACCAAACGGTTCATTTCATAGATACAACCTATCATTTTGAGGAAACGATTGCCTACAAAAATCAGATTGCAAAAGAATTTGGTTTAAAGGTCGTGGATATTGTACCTGATAAAGTGGACAATGCTTATTCACAGGAAACTCAACTTTGGAAAACAGATACCAATGAATGCTGCAATATCAATAAGGTAGAGCCTTTGGAAAAAGTAAAGAAAAACTATAAGGTTTGGTTGTCAGGTTTGATGGGGCATCAAACGGAGTATCGGTCGGATTTGCCTATTTTTCAATGGAAAGATGGAATGTTGAAGTTTCACCCATTGATTGATGTGAATGAGGAACAGTTTCACCGTTATGTGAATTTTTTCCGATTGCCGCAGCACCCATTGAAGCCAAAAGGCTACGATTCGATTGGTTGCAGCCATTGTACTTCAAAAGGTTGTGGTAGAGAAGGGCGTTGGCAAGGTCAGGAGAAATCGGAATGTGGTTTGCATCCTGATTATTTTAAGAAATTGTTGGAGAAACAGGAGCAGAGGATGGCTTCTTGATGGTCGCAACTAATAGGGCGTAGTGTTTGGGGTATTTCGGGGAAGTGCTTATATCTTCTTGATTTACAATTTTATTGCTTGCGATGTTGCAACAAAACAACACTCAAATGGTATTAGGTTAAGAAAAAGATTGTGTATATTCATAGCAATTTACTCAATCAAGAACCCAAAAATGTCATCACTCTCTTCAACCTCTCAAAGCATTGAATCCAAATCCAAAGACCTACAAAACAGTAATTTGCTCCAGCAGCTATTCGCTAAGAACAAGAATGAAAAGTTGTTGAATGTCAGTGATTTTAATCAATTGGCAAAAGCAGTTAAGTGCATACATTTCCCTCCAAACACCTCTGTTTTCCAACAAGGAGAAAGGGGTATAAGTGCAGGGATTTTGGTAAAAGGGAGGCTGTTTGGCGAAATTGCATACAAGGATTTGGGGAAACCTGTCACTTTTGAGATTCAGGAAGGTGAACTATTTGGTGAGATTAGTCTGGTGACGGGATTGAAGCGCAATGCTAGTATTTATACCCAAGCGGAAGGGGCAGAAATATTGGAATTCTCGGTGGAGAGTTTCGCCATTTTATTGTCCTTACATCCCAATATTCCACACTTGTTGACAAGGATGATTGAGGGGCGTTATGAAGCAAACAAGGCTCAATACCAAAGCTTGCAGTCGGTTTCGGCAAAGGAGGTGAAAAAGAAGTTTAAGCGTAAAAATTTGTTGAGCCGCTTTTTGGATACGCTCATTGAAGCCGATAAAATCCCTTCTTTTTTCCCACAAATCGAAGTCGACAATGCTGATAAAAAACGCTTGCGTTTGGCGGAATCTTTGCAGCAATCAGACTTGTTTTCAAGGATGTTAACCGATTCTCAAGGAAACCCTTTGCTTTCTACACAAGCTATCTACCAATTCTGCAAAAGAACCCAATTACTTCGCTTCAAAGAAAAAACGCAAATTTTTGGGCAATACGACAAAAGTGAAAGTGCCTATCTCTTGGTCAAGGGTAAAGTGCAAGGGAAGCTGCGGTTTTTGACAACCCAAAAAACGCAAACCTTCAAGCTCGGAAAAGGCAGTATTTTTGGCGAGATGAGTTTGCTGACGGGTGAAGTGCGGAGTGCAAGTATTTGGGCGATGAAAAATGCGGAGTTGCTGGAAATCAATACCAATGATTTTGCTTATCTCCTCAAATTGCATCCACAGATTCCAGAAGTACTCTTGAAGCTTGCCATGCAACGCAAAAATGAGAACCTTGGGCATCAGCAAACATTGCAGGAACAGGAGGCTTTCAAAAAACAAGTTTCGCAGCGTTTTGAGCAAACGGGGATGAAAGCTTTTGGACAGTTTGCTAAAATGTCTTCCACGGTATTCGATTATTTGGGCAGCAAGGCAGAAAAAAAGAAACTGCAAAAAATCTTGTCGAGTATGTTTTTAGAAGGGAATTTTGCGCCAGTCAAGGAGGAATTGGAGGAAGAAAACCTGTCTGTTGTTGGCGAAATTCCACCTGAATTGGACGGAATATATATCCGAAATGGTCCCAACCCACAGTTTCAGCCTATTGGATGACACCATTGGTTTGACGGAGATGGGATGTTGCACAGTGTTGAATTGAAGGATGGAAAGGCTACTTACCGAAACAAATTCGTTGAAACGGAGGGTGTTTTGTTAGAAAAAAAAGAGGGAATAGGGGTTTGGTCGGGACTTTTGGAACTTCCTCAGTTTGAAGCCCCTCATGGTTTGATGATGAAAAATGTGGGCAATACGGGTTTGGTATGGCACGACAACCGTTTGCTTGCTTTGTACGAGGCGGGAATGCCTTACGAAATCACACTTCCGAGCTTGGAGACGGTTGGAGAATATGATTTTGACAAACATTGGGATACTTGCTTCAGCGCACACCCAAGAACCGACCCCAAAACGGGCGAAATGTTTGGATTTAAGTGCAATCCTGTTAGTGCACCTTTCTTGGAGTATGGTATTTTTTCGCCTGATGGTAAATTGAAGCGAAAGGAGGTGATTGATTTACCTCATGCGGTTTCGATTCATGATTTTGCGATTACCCCCAATTATGTTCTGTTTTTCATTCCTCCACTTCGTTACAGCATCGCCAAAGTTCTTCAAAATCAACTCCCTTGGGTTTTTGATACCGAGGGGAAATGCCGCATTGCAGTTTTGCCTCGTTACGGAAAAGGGAGTGATGTGCAATGGTTGGAAATTCCTGCCTGTATGATTTTTCACCTATTGAATGCATATGAGGAAAATGGAAAAATCCATGTTTTTGGCTGCAAAGCCAATGCCACAACGATGTTGATTCCTTTGAATGAGGACGGAACGCCCTTCAATGACAGTTTTGGAGGGAACAATATAGACATCAAACATTATTTGTACCATTGGAAATTAGATGTAGCGACTAAGGAGGTGCAGGAAGAGCGATTGTCAGATGTAACCTTGGAGTTTCCGATGTTGAATGGAATATATGAAGGGGAGAAAATGCGCTATGCTTATTTTGCTAATGTGGGAGATTGGACACTGAAAAACAATCGTTTTGAGGGAGTTGTGAAGTATGATTTCGAAAAAAAGGTCATTACTTCACAGGGCTTTGCAGCAGCTGAATATGGAGGTGAGCCATTTTTCGTTGCCCGCCCCAATGCTGTTGAAGAAGACGATGGTTGGGTTTTGTGTTTTGTTTACAATGAGCAAACGAATGGCTCAGAACTATTGATTTTGGATGCTCAAAATATTGAAAACCCACCTATTGCACGTATTCAAATGCCGAGGCGTGTGCCTTTTGGATTTCATGGGACTTGGGTTTCGAATAAAGAGATACAATCACAAAACCAATGATTTAGGCTCATACGGTGTTTCTCCGTGATTTTTATACGTATTTATAATCAAATATTTGTTCTTCTGTTCTTTTGGAAGAATCTAATAATGTGTCTAATAGAGAATCTAAGAGGCTTGCTCCACGTTTTCTCTGATTATACA